>NZ_JABUCO010000036.1:0-37076 GCF_019835205.1 Rhodococcus sp. BP-261
TTCCGCTGACCGGCAAGGGATGCGTACAGCGCATCATCACCGACATGGCCGTCCTCGACGTCACCGAGGGCGGACTCCGGCTCGTCGAAACCGCACCCGGAATCACCGAGGAACAGGTCCGAGCCGCGACTGGAGCTTCAATCGAATCTCGCCCATTCCAGAAGTAGTCATCGGCTGGCAGACGGGCGCAGCCGCGTAACGTCCGCCTGTGGCTTCGAAGAGCGAGACTACGATTTGCCCGAGGTCATAACAGCAAGCGTGTCAACTGGCGCGGCAAGATCGCGACCGAGGACCTCGTCGCCGAGAAGAACTGGCGAACTCCTCCGAGCCTGTAACCAACTCAACGTGCCCTGCTCCGCAGGTGCGTTGACGCCGTCGAACCCCTGCGAACGAGCTGAACCCCACCTCGACAAGCAATACGGCACGCCGCCTCGGCTGTCAGGTTGCTGCCGGTCGCATATATCATCGCGGCGCGGGCCATCGGTGAACAAGCGGGTGGGCTGTTCGGGTCTGCATATTACGACGGCGTGCAGCCACTGAACGGGATGAGTCGATGCAACAGGGGAGAAATACATGGCAGCGAGCGCCGGGAAACAGGCTCCAAGGCTGACTCTGCGTGAACGCAACCGCCTCCGGACGCGGCGGGAACTGCTCGACGCTGCCTTGGAAGTCTTCGCCGAAGCTGGCTACGGATCGGCTTCTGTCGAAAATATCGCGGAGCGTGCAGGCGCGGCCAAGGGGACGCTCTACACCTACTTTCCCCAAGGGCGCGAACAGCTTTTCTGCGAGCTCTACGAGGAGGTCAACGACCAACTTATCGATAGGGCAAATGACGTGTACTCCTCCGAGGGCGATTTCGCGAGTCGAATTGTCGCCATGACAGAGGCTATTGCGGGCATCGCGGCGCAGCCCCGTTTGGGGCGCTTCTACGCCATCGACGACCCCGCTTTGGACCAAGCGCTCACTTTCGTCCGTGGCCATGCGTCGAGCGTGATCGCGCAATATATCGCTCACGACTATCAGGCAAGCGTGTCGGCTACACAGCAGGACACGCCTGCCGAGCATTCTCAGGTCGTAGCGGAACTTCTCACAGGCGCGATGCGGTCGGCACTGACGAGTGTCGCGCGCGGCAACCGCACCGCTGACGATGTGGCGAGGGCAATGCGCACGCTCGCTGAGGGTGTAGTGCCATTCGCAACCACTAAAAATTGACCTAATCGTTCAGTAATTGCACCTCTCGTCTTGACTCTGACGCTGGATGCAGCGATGCTGGTGATGTGCTCACCGACGTGAGCGTCGTCACCAGCATCCACCGGCAGACTGTTCTCCGGTAGAACCCTCCGCTGCGTGACGTGTCCACGCCAGAGGGAAGAGCCGCTGTGACCGATCAAACGACGAGTTCCACCAACAACCCCCCACGTTCGGAGCACGCTCGCACGATCGTCGAACGCGCACTCGATGCGTACGGACTCGCCGGTCACGATGTCACCCTGGTCAAGTACCGGGAGAATCACGTGTTTCGCCTTCACCGCGCGGCGGGGGACCTCGCAGTCCGTTTGCATCGAGCCTCGTACAACACCAACGATGCCATCGCGGCTGAACTCGACCTTCTGCAGGCGCTGGCAGGGGCCGGGTTCGATGTGCCCGCCGTGGTGCCCACGGTGGACGGCGACCTCTACACCACCGTGTCGGACGAAGGGATCGAACGGACGGTCAGTGTGCTGGGCTGGGTGAACGACGCAGCACCGATGGGAGATATCGAATCGGCGTTCGCGGGAACCTCCACGATGACCCCGGAGCAGTTTCATCGGGTCGGTGCACTGGCGGGCGAGCTGCACAATCATCTGAGTGCCCGCGATGCGTCCGGCGGTACATCGCGCCCGAGCTGGGATTTCGAGGGATTGGTCGGACGAGACGCCGTCTGGGGTGACCCGCTCGCCCTCGCCGAGCTCGACCCGGTCCGGCCTCTGATCGCCGATGCACTGAACGCTCTGTCCAAGCACCTGTCGGCGGTCGGTAAGACATGCGAGAACTACTCGCTCATTCACGCCGACTTCACACCCGAAAACGTGCTGGTGGCCGGCGACCGAGCAGTGTTGATCGACTTCGACGATGCCGGACACGGATGGCATGCATTCGAGATCGCGACACTGCTGTTCTGGTTTCAACCGCATCCTCGGTACGAGCAGTACACCGCGGCCGCACTTGCCGGCTATGCCTCGACCCGAGGCCACATCGACCGCACACTTCTGTCGGGCATGATCCTCGCCCGAGGATTGACCTACCTCGGCTGGGCCGCAGCACGCCGTGGTGATCCCACAGCGGATTTCATCGCCGGTTCCTTGGTGGACTTGGTCGCTCGCAACGCCGCACAGTACTTGGCTCTGCGCCCTCTCGTGCCCGAGCCCGCTGACACCCTCGCCCACCCATCCCTGTCCTGCCTACTCTGAGGTTTCCGATGACTGCACTGCATTCCGACACCACCGCACTCCCGGCATCCGGCGCATCCGATTTGATACGGCGGCGCTCCGCCGTGCTGGGCCCGCATACCCCGATGTTCTACGTCGACGACCCGCTGCAGATCGTCTCGGCCACCGGAGTACGGGTCACCGGGTCGGACGGGCGGGTCTACCTCGACGCCTACAACAACGTCCCCCACGTCGGACATTGCCACCCCGCTGTCGTGGAGGCCATCACCCACGCACTCTCGACGGTCAACGTCCACAGCCGGTATCTCACCGATACCCCCATCGCGTACGCCGAAGCATTGCTCTCCCGATTCCCGCACTCGCTGGACCGAATGTTCTTCACCAACAGCGGGTCCGAGGCTAACGACCTCGCTCTGAGAATGGCGCATTTTCACACAGGCCACTCTGGGATCCTGATCAGCGATCACAGCTATCACGGCAACACCCAGGCCATGTCTGCCGTCACCACCGGCCTTCCAGTGTCGGGTCCGCTCGGCGCTCACGTACGCACGTTCACTGCACCCGACACACGCGGAGCGACGCTCTCGCTCGCCGACGCTCTGGCCCAGATCGACGCTGCCATCGCCGATCTCGAACAGTCCGGGCACGGCCTGTCGGCTGTGTTGTTCGATCCACTCTTCTCCACCGAGGGGTTGCCCGACCTTCCGGAGGGATACATCGACGGACTGTGCGCACGCGTCCACAAGGCCGGCGGAGTGGTCATCTGCGACGAGGTGCAAAGTGGTTTCGGGCGCACCGCCGACCACATGTGGGGCTTCCAGTGCGCCGGCTTCTTGCCCGACATGGTCGTCCTCGGCAAGCCGATGGGTAACGGCTTCCCGCTCGGCGGGGTCATCGCACCCGCCGACATCGTCGAGCCCTTCTCCGCCGGAAACACCTACTTCAACACCTTCGCCACCACCCCAGCCGCTGCAGCCGCCGGACATGCGGTGCTGACCGTGATGGACCGCGAAGGCTTGCTCGAGCGGGCGCAGGCGGCATCGGTGCTGTTCGAGAAGGGCTTTCACGAGCTGGTCGACGGCGACGACCGACTCACGGGGGTACGCGGAACCGGAATGTTCATGGGCATGCAATTCGTCGACGCGGAGACCGGTGAACCTGACGGGCCCACCGCCAAAGCCGTCGTCGATGCCATGCGCGTCAACGGCGTTCTCATCGGACGAATCGGTCGGCATGACGAGGTCCTGAAAATTCGTCCGCCGCTGGCGTTCGGCGTCGACGACGTACCGATCGCCCTCGACGCATTCGCCACCTCCCTTCAGCAGATTCGCCGCTGACCCTGTCGAACTCTCTACATGACCCCCTAGGACAGGCCGCAGCGAGGCGAAACCCTTACGGCAGAATATTTCTCGCAAAATTTGAACGATACGTCTAGATATTGGCCTATCCGTATGTTTTGATGACGTGAGTCACATTCGAAAGGGAACCACCATGACCATCACCACAGACATCGACACACTCTCGGTGCAGCAGCTGCTCGACGCCATCCAGCCCTCCACCGGAGGACGGGAGATTCTCGACCCCGCCACCGGTGCCGTTGTGGGTCGAGCTCCCGAACAGTCGACCGTCGACCTCGAGGACGCCGTCGCACGAGCGCGCGCTGCCCAGACTGCCTGGGCTGCAACGAGTCACAGCGACCGCAGCGAATACCTGTTGCGTGCCGCCGACGCCGTCGAAGCCAATGCCGAAGCGCTCGCCGAGCTGCTCTCACGCGAGCAAGGCAAACCCCTCAATGGGCCGAACGCGCGATTCGAGGTCGGCGCGTGCGCCTCTTGGCTGCGCGCCACAGCGAGCTTCGAGCTGCAGCCCGAGAAGGTCGTGGACGACGGCGAGGGACACGCAGAGCTGCACTACCGCCCACTCGGCGTCGTCGGTGCGATCGGCCCGTGGAACTGGCCGATGATGATCAGCGTCTGGCAGTTGGCACCCGCATTGCGCATGGGCAACACCGTGGTGATGAAGCCGTCGGAATACACCCCGCTGTCGGTGCTCGCTCTGGTCCACGTCATCAACAGCCAGCTGCCCGCAGGGGTGTTGCACGTGGTGGCGGGTGGCCGCGACATCGGCGAGGCGCTGTCCTCCCACACCGACATCGACAAGCTCATGTTCACCGGCTCCACGGCGACCGGCAAGGCGATCATTCGGTCGTCGGCCGACACCGTCAAGCGTCTGACCCTCGAGCTCGGCGGCAACGATGCCGGCATCGTGCTTCCTGACGTCGACGCCAAAGCTGTTGCGCAGGATCTTTTCTGGGGTGCATTCATCAACACCGGACAGACCTGTGCCGCACTCAAGCGCTTGTACGTCCACGACGATGTCTACACCGAAGTGTGCGATGCCCTGGTCGAAGTAGCGACGGTGATGCCGATGGGCGTTGGACTGGACGAGAACAACGTCCTCGGGCCGCTGCAGAACAAGGCACAGTTCGACATCGTGGCTACTCTGGTCGACGCCGCGAAGGCGTCCGGAGCCCGCGTTCTCACCGGCGGCAATCCTGAGGCAGGCCAGGCCGGCTACTTCTACCCCACCACGCTCGTCGCCGATATCGGCAACGACAACGACCTGGTCACCCAGGAGCAGTTCGGGCCCGCTCTGCCGATCATCCGCTACTCCACGGTCGACGAGGCCGTCGAGATGGCCAATGCGCTCGATGTCGGTCTCGGCGCATCGGTATGGTCGTCGAACATCGATCAGGCCCGCGAGGTGGCAGCACGGATCGAGGCCGGGACTGTGTGGATCAACAAGCACGGCGCCGTCGATCCCCGAGTGCCGTTCGGTGGCGCGAAGCAGTCCGGCTACGGCCTCGAGTTCGGTGTCGAAGGACTCAAGCAGTTGGGCGCACCTCAGATCATCAGTTACTGATCGACCCCCGAACCGGCGATGCCCGGCACGTTCGCTCTACCGAACGTGCCGGGCATCGCACTGCAGCTTGCGCGGAATAGACTGAGTGACAGGACTTGTCGAGTGGACCGACACGACTGTGGCGGGCCTCCCCTCGGGGTGGCCCGCCACAGCAGTTTGTCGAATGTGTACGGATGCGTGTCAGTTACCGCGAGCGATCCACTCGGCAAGGTGCGGTGATTCGGTGCCGATGGTTGTGCCATCACCATGCCCGGTCAGGACGGTGGTCTCCTCGGGAAGAGCGAAGAGCCGGTCGCGAATCGAACCGATGATGGTGGGAAAGTCGGAGTACGACCTCCCAGTGGCTCCGGGGCCTCCGGAGAAGAGGGTATCTCCGGAGAACAGGACACCGACCTCGGGCAGATAGAGGCACACCGAGCCCGGGGAGTGGCCGGGTGTGTGAATGACCTCGATGTCGGTGCCTGCCACGGCGATCCGCTGACTGTCGTCGAGAGTCCAATGGGTGACGTCGGGGTGCGTCTGCTTCCACAGAACGTCGTCGCCGGGGTGCAGCAGAATTGGCGCGTGGAGCTCGTGTCCTAGTTCGGGAGCGACGGTGACGTGGTCGTTGTGACCGTGGGTGCACAGGACGGCGTTGACGTGGCGTCCGGCGACGGCCTCGATGATCGGCGCGGCGGTGTGGGCGGCGTCGATGACGACGACGTCGGTGTCGTCACCGATGAGATAGATGTTGTTCTCCACCTCCCAGGTTCCGCCGTCGAGAGCGAACACCCCCGAGGTGACGACCCGCTCGATCCGCACGCCGCCTGCGTTGACGAGTGTTTCCACGCTCACAGGACCACGACCGATCGAAGGACCTCGCCGGCGTGCATGCGGTCGAAGGCTTTTTCGACGTCGCCGAGGTCGATGCGTTCGGTGACGAATTTCTCCAGCGGGAGACGGCCCTGCATATACAGGTCCACCAGGGTCGGGAAGTCGCGTTCGGGTAGGCAGTCGCCGTACCACGAGGACTTGAGCGTTCCGCCGTGGGAGAAGAAGTCCAGCAGCGGCATCTCGACCCGCATGTTCGGGGTGGGGACACCGACGAGGACGACGGTACCGGCGAGATCGCGACTGTAGAACGCTTGCTTCCAAGTCTCCGGACGTCCGACGGCGTCGACGACGACGTCGGCACCGTGACCACCGGTGAGATCCTTGACAGCGTCGATCGGGGCGGTGTGGGAGGCGTTGACGGTGTGGGTGGCACCGAGTTCCTTCGCCCAAGCGAGCTTGGTGTCGTCGCGGTCGACAGCGATGATGATCGACGCTCCGGCCAGGGCTGCTCCGGCGATGGCGGCGTTGCCCACTCCGCCGCAACCGATCACCGCGACGGAGTCTCCGCGAGAGATGTTGCCGGTATTGACCGCTGCTCCGAGCCCTGCCATCACGCCGCAGCCGAGGAGCCCGACGACGGCGGGGTCAGCGGTCGGGTCGACCTTGGTGCATTGTCCTTCGTGGACGAGGGTCTTGTCGGCGAACGAGCCGATCCCGAGGGCGGGGGTCAGTTCGGTGCCGTCGGTGAGGGTCATCTTCGTCGAGGCGTTGTGGGTGTCGAAGCAGTACCAGGGTCGGCCGCGCTTACAGGCGCGGCACTCTCCGCACACCGCGCGCCAGTTCAGGACGACGAAGTCGCCGACGGAAACGTGGGTGACTCCGTCGCCGATCGTCTCGACGATCCCTGCGGCTTCGTGGCCGAGTAGGAACGGGAATTCGTCGTTGATGCCGCCGTCGCGGTAGGTCAGGTCGGTGTGGCAGACCCCGCATGCCTGAATTTTGACGATGACGTCGTGGGGGCCTGGGTCGGGGATGACGATGTCGACGAGTTCGACTTCGGCATCCTTGGATCGGGCGATGATGCCGCGGACAGTTTCAGGCATGGGCTTCTTTCTGCAGTAGGAGCCGAGCATTCTCGGGCGGGATTCTGTTGCGGCGGTGAGGCCGTCACCGTGTTGCGGCGCGCATCAACGCACCGAAGTCCGGAGCATTCAAGGTCTGGTGCAGTCGACGCAGGCTGTCATCGAGCTCACCGCGATAGTCGTAATCGTCGTTTGTGTCACCCATCGTCATCGCGACGCTCCACAGGGCGAGAGTGGCCCAGTTGCACGCCACAGCGAACAGGCGGGTACGCGCGATGAGGTGAGGGTTGTTCTCGCCGAAGTAGTGTTCGCAGAACGTTCCGACGGTGTCGTGATCCATCTCGAAGTACGCCGCTGCGAAACCGAGGTCGTAGCAACGGTCGCCGTTGCCCGAGAGGTCGTAGTCGATCAGCCGAAGCTCGCGCGTTTCGGTCTCGAGCACGTTGGGGCCGTACAGGTCGTTGTGGCAGGGTACGAACTCGTTGACACGCAGATCGAGTGCGGTCTCCACACGATGCACCTGGTGGCACAGGTCGTCGACATCGTCGGGAAGCTCTGCTCCGCGTTGCCGCGCGGAGGCGAACATCTTTCGGGCTTCGGCGAACGCGTTGTAGTCGTTGTTGAACCGAATCGGCGAGTCATGCAACGCTTTTGCCGAAGCTGCGAGGCGCGGCACCCACAGGTCCCCGGTGGGATCGAGCGGGGTGCACCCGGGCAGGTAGTCGATGGCGAGCGCGAGCGGATCGGTCACCACCGACACCACCGGCGCTCCGATTCCGAGTTGTCCGGCGAGGACGGTATTCTGCATGACCACTGCGGATGGTGGGATGACTCCGACGCCTTCCCACATCGTGTTCCACAGTTTGACCACCAGTCGGCGTTCGTCGACGGTGACGAGGAAGTTCTTGTGCGCACCGCCGCCGGTCAGCCAGGCGATGGTGGCCCGGCCTGCATCGAGGCCGGGGATCTGCGCCAACACCCGGCGCACCTGTTCCTCGTGGTGGCCGAGCTCGTCGGTGGAACCGCTGGTGCTCGACATCGCTGAGCCCCTAGGCCCGAGTCGATGCGATCTCGTACCGTCCGAGATCGAATCGGGCGAGTTCGGCGTGGTCGATGCCTTCGGTCATGTCGGCGAGGATGCTGCCGATGACCGGGGCGTAGCGGAATCCTCGGCCGTTGCAGCCGGCACCGAGAACGACGCGCTCGTGGGCCGGGTGGCGACCGATCAGCCAGTGGCCGTCTTCGGACTCGGTCCACATGCACACCGTCGTTGCCACCGGGGCGCCGGTGATCTCGGGGAGACGGGAGCGCACGAAGGACAGCACTGTGTCGAGGTCGGCCTGGGTGACATCCTGCGAGAGGGAGTCGGGGTCGATGACGTTGCCCTTGCCGGGGACGCTGACCTTGAACGTGCCGTCGGGTTCGGGACATCCGTACGACGGTGCCGAATCATCGCCGACCGGTGCGGCCACGTACAGCGACGGCAATCGGGGTGCGGCGGGATCGATCGCGAAATTCGCCAGAACCTGGCGCTCGACACGGGTGGGGAAGTCCAGCCCCAGTACGGAATTGGAGAAGGCTCCGACGGTGACGACGAGGCGGCCCGCCTCGTATCGGCCCGCCGCGGTCGTCACGACGACGCCGTGATCGTCGGCGGTCCAGTCCAGCACCTTCTCGCCGTACTTGACCTGTACGCCGGCCTCGCGGCCGAGTTGCTGCATCGCGTGGATCGAGGGCTGTACCTGCGAGACGGCGGCGTTGGGCTCCCAGACCGCCAACTCGCCGTCGGCGATCCGAACACGCGGGAAGCGGGCACGAGCGTCGTCACCGGTGAAGATCTCGTGTTCGAAGGGGGAGGCCTCGAGGTTTCTGAGCGTGTTGTCGAACCACTTCGAGCCGGGGGTGCCGACGAAGACGTTGCCGGTCGTCTTCATCACTTCGATGCCCGTACGGTCTGCGATCGTTTCCCAGGCAGCGAACGCCTTCCTGGTCAGCTCGACGTATTCCGGTCCGGTGCTGTTGGACTGGCGTGCGAGCCTGGTTGCGCCCGCGTGAGATCCGTGTGTGTGCGGGGGAGTGAACGCATCGATCGCGAGGACCTTGTGCCCGCGCTCGGCGAGCTGCCAGGCGGTGGAGCTGCCCCATGTTCCTGCTCCGATGATGATTACGTCAAAGCGCGACAACGCCGCCACTCTCCTTCTGTCGAGGTATTGCTGTGGAGTTGGCTCGGACGAGCCGACGAGCAGTGTTCGCGGTCTGCTCTACGTGCGTCGCGATGCGCGCGTGATGCGTAGGGCAGGACCACCGAGGACATCGAGTGAGCTCGCTCACTCATAGTGCTTAGTTTAGGTCCACGTCGACAATTGTCAAGACGGAGAGACTTATATCTGAACTAACCGTACAAAATATTGGTTGAGGAGGTGCCGGTCAGACGACGGTGTGTCGATGTGACAGTCCGCGGACCAGCGCGTCGAGCCCGGCCAATAGATCGTGAGCGGTCGCACGTTTGCGCGCAATATCGGTCAGAGCCCAGCGCATGGCACCGACGATGAGGGTGGCCAGGGCGTCCGGGTTGTCGGTACCGACCTCTCCTCGAGCGGCTGCAAGAGTGAGATCCTCGGATATCAAGCCGATCCACACGCTCGAGGCATGCCCACGGACCGGGTTCACCGCCTGATCGAGGGCAGGGTCGTCGATCGAATAGAACCTGCCCTGCAGAGTGCGCTCGGCGACGTCGAACAGGGCTCGGGCCAAGGCCTGAATGTGGTCTGCGAAATCGCCGGGCTCGCTATAGACGACGGCGGCGCGTTCGAGGAGCTCGGTGTTGATCTGTTCGTAGAGCTCGCGGAAGAGTTCTTCTCGCCCTTGGGGAAAGTAGGTGTAGACCGTCACCTTCGACGCTCCCGCCAAGGCGGCGATGGCTTCGACAGTGGCGCCGCCGTACCCGACCTCGGCGAAGACTTCGAGTGCTGATTGCAGCAGTTCCTGCCGCGTGCGGATCTTGTTTCGCTCGCGTAGCGAAAGTGTGCCCGCCGCTGAACCTTTCGCCATTCGTACTCCTGGGTCCGTGTCGTGGTCGCGCCGATCGAATGACCGGAAGTGTACTGACCGTTCAGTTCGTAGCCGAGTATTTCAGTTTTCACCGTATCTGTTCGTAAACAGAGCTATGTGCGCAGAAGGACGAGTTCTGTGCGCACATTTCCATGGCGCAGGTCACACGCCCGCTGCATAGTGGGTCCACTACTTGCCGCACCGAATTGTCGACGCGGCTCCGGCCAAATACCCGGCACGCTCGTTCATTTGATGCGACTTCGGGCACAACCGACACAAAAGGAACAGCAATGAAGCTCGACGGAAAAACCGCCCTGGTCACCGGCGGGGGAACCGGCATCGGTGCCGCAATAGCTCAACGATTGGCCGGCGATGGTGCCGCAGTATGCCTGGTCGGCCGCCGCGACAGCCCGCTCGAAGAAGTCCGCGCATCGATGCCGGATGGGCTCGTCGGTGTCTGTGTAGCCGATGTGTCGATATCGGCGGACGTGGACCGCGCGGTCGCAGCCGCAGTCGAACTCGGCGGCGGGCGGCTCGACATCGTGGTCAACAACGCGGGCATCGGCCCCTTCGGATCGATCGAGGACTGCGATCTGGGTGATTGGAACGACGCTCTGGCCGTCAACTTGACCGGCCCGATGCTGGTCAGCCGTGCCGCGATCCCGCACCTGCGCCGCAGCGGTGGAGGATCGGTGATCAATATTTCTTCGGTTGCAGGACGCAGACCCTTCCCGGGACTAGCCGCCTACAGCGTGTCCAAGGCAGGCCTGATCATGCTCACCCAGCAGGCGGCCGTGGACTACGGACCCGACGGCATCCGGTTCAACGCCGTCTGCCCCGGGTGGGTCAGGACGCCGATGAGCGAGAGTGAAATGGCCACCGTCATCGACATTCATGGGGGCACCCTCGACAGCGCCCTGGCTCGCGTCAGTCGTGACACCCCACTCCAGCGTGTCGCCGATCCCTCTGAAATCGCCGGCATCGTCGCCTTTCTTGCGTCCGACGATGCGTCCTTCGTGTCCGGGGACGTCCTGGCCGCGGACGGCGGATCCACTCTGCTCGATGTGTCGACGCTGGCGTTTCGCGACCAATAGAGCGAAGGACCCGCCGCCTACCTGCTCGGGCAACGCTCAGCAGTCGACTACCCGCCAGCTTGGATGATCCGCGTTGTTTCGGCAATGTAAAGATTGAACGAGCCATACAAAAATATTGCGCACCGTCTTGCTTCTGTGAGATGTGCGACATATGTTCGGTGAAGTTCTCCACTCCGGCCCGCTCGATTCAGCGCATCGAACTGCCGTTACGGTCCTGCGCGACGTCGACCCGGTCCGGATACCCGACCTGCTCTCCAGCTCGGCGCCGATAACTCCACGCGCGCCGTCAGCGCCCTTTCCGAACACACCGAACAGGAATCCCGACCATGCCCGAAGCCTCACCCGTTAGCGCATCCGACACTCTCAAGCATGCAGAAGCCGTTCTCGCACTAGCGCTTCCACGCTTCGGGCTTCCGGCGGACCTGATACCCGAGCAGCTCCCGGTGTCGGAAAACGTTTCCTACCGCATTCGGCCCGAAGGCGCACCTCCCGTGGTGGCCCGCATCAGTCGGCCCGGTGGGCACAACCTACGTGTCCGCGAATCCGAACTCGCCTGGCTCGCCAGCCTTGGGCAGACCTCGGAATCGTTGGTTCCTGCAGTGCACCTGTCGACGGACAGCAAGACGGTCATCACCGTCTGCCCGCCGGGATCCGACTTGGAATACCACGTCAGTCTCTTCGAATGTGTGAGCGGTGAACATCCGGACGAGGACGACTTCACCACGGTCATGCCCAGACTCGGGAGCATCACCGCACACTTGCACGAGCACTCGACGCAATGGACGCGTCCGCAATGGTTCAGCCGCCCCGACTGGGATTTCGACGCCGCGTTCGGTCCCGCGGCGCGCTGGGGAGACTGGCGCGCGGGGGTCGTCGACATCGACCAGATCGAACAGCTCGCCCGAGTGGAATCGTTCGTTCGCGACCGGTTGCACTCCTACGGGTCCGGACCCGACCGGTATGGACTCATCCACGCGGATCTGCGTGCAGCGAACCTGCTGGTCGACGGCGATCGCTGTCGTCTGATCGACTTCGACGACTGCGGACCCGGCTGGTTCATGTACGACCTGGCAACGGCGCTGACTTTCGCCGAAGACCACCCCCAAGCACCGGAATTCATCGATTCCTGGCTGCAGGGTTATCGCTCCGTGCGCGAACTACCTCGCGAGCACGAACGCGAAGTCGACACCTTTCTGCTGATGCGACGCATGCTCACCATTGCATTCCTGGGTAACAACCCCGATGTCGCGGTCAGTCGCGAGATGCTCCCAGGGCTAGCTCAGCGGACGTGCGACTGGTCCGACGCCTTGCTGACCCGACACGCGGCGAGCCTGTGATCCACCGCGACCTCCAGGCTCCGTTCACCTTGCCTGCGGGAGCCAAGGAGATCATTCTCGTCCGACATGGATCCTCCAGTGCCACAACCGATGGAGTCTTCCTCGACGGGCATGCGGATCCTCACCTCTCGTCCCTCGGCATCACCCAGGCCGCCGCCGTGGCGCACCGGCTGCGCACCCTCGATCCCACCCGCACTGCCTTGTTCGTCACCTCGTTGCGTCGCACGGCGCAGACCGCCGAGCCTGCCGCCGCGGCCCTCGGCATCACGCCGACGGTCATCGCCGAACTGCGCGAAGTCTGCCTCGGCGACTACGAGGGAAGCGAATTCGAGGAACGTCGCCGCGCTAAAGATCCGCTGCTTGCGCAAGTCTTCGCTGAAGAGCGATGGGACCTGATCCGTGGCGCGGAAGGCACCGACGCATTCCGCGCCCGCGTTCGCTGCGGACTCGATACGATCGTCGACACCGTCCCCGTGGGGACGACCGCAGTGGCCTTCGTTCACGGCGGAGTCGTCGCCGAGATCTGCCGATCCATCACCCGCAGTAGCCCCTTTGCCTTCGTCGACGTCGAGAACGGCTCCCTCACTCGCATCGTTCACCACGCCGATCACACATTCCGCCTGCGTACGTTCAACGACACCTCCCACCTCGCCGCCGCCGACAAGACTGCACAACAGTCGCAGCCATCGCACCCACGGGCCACCGCTACCAACGCACCCTGAAAATTGAACGATTAGTTCAAAAGGTAATCGGTAATGCTTGACAATGACTTGCTGACGCATAAAATAACGGGGCGTTCAGTGATCTGAATCACACTTCTCGTTCGACGGTGGTAGCCGCCCGCACGGCCCACCCAGCCGGTGCCCGTACCCGCCGTCCGACGCTCACGCTCGACTTCACTCAACCTCGGAGTCCCCAATGTCCACCACCCAGCCGTCCACCTCCAGTAACTCTGACGATCCCGCCTCCGGAGCCATCACCAACGAACGCGGCGGATTGCGTCCTGGCCGCCTCGGCGTCATCGCGATCATCTTCTTCGTCGTCGCAGCCGTCGCCCCCATGGCCGCCGTCGTCGGTGCGTCGCCGGTCGTCTTCTCCGCAAGCGGCTCCAGCGCACCCATGGTCTATCTGCTGGCAGCACTGCTGTTCGTTCTGTTCGCGGCAGGTTACGTGGCCATGAGCCGGCACATCGCCAACGCCGGCGGATTCGTCGCCTACATCGCCCGAGGACTCGGAGCCCGGGTTGCCACCGCGGGTGCAGGCTTGGCGATCCTGTTCTACGGCACCCTGCAAGCATCACTGTGGGCTCTGTTCTCCGTTTTCGCTCACGACACTATTGCCAGCAAACTCGGCATAGACATTCCCCGCGCACTGATCATGTTCTTCGTCCTGGTAGCCGTGACAGGACTGACCATGCTTGGCATCGACCTGAGCTTGAAGGTGCTCGGTGTCCTCGTCGCGCTCGAAATTGTCGTATTCGTCATCCTCGATGTCACCATCATCGCAGGCGGCGGCGCAGCGGGAAATTCTCTGACTGCCTTCGATCCATCCGCACTCGCCGGTCCTGGGCTGGGCGTGGCATTCCTTTTCGCGTTCGCCTGCTTCACCGGGTTCGAGGCAACAGTGGTGTTCTCCGAAGAGGCCAAGAACCCCCGCCGGACCATCCCGCGGGCAATCTACGGATCCATCGCCTTCATCGGCCTGTTCTATGCGGTCACCACGTGGGCCCTGGGGAATTCGGTCGGTAACGACACCGTCCAGGCAGCAGCGGCCGAAGACCCCGCAGGTTTCGTCTTCGCCGTAGCCCAGCAAGAAGTCGGCACCTGGCTCGCCACGACACTCGAAATCCTCGTCGTCACCAGTTTCATCGCCATGCTCATCGGCTTCCAGAACATGTTCGCCCGCTATCTCTTCGCCCTAGGGCGTGCAGGAGTCCTTCCACACAGGCTCGGCACTGCAACCTCGACGTCCGGCACCCCGCGCATCGCGGCCGCGGTGGTTGGCATCGTGGTCGGCATGGTCTTGATCGGGTTCGAGCTGGCGAGCGCAGATGCGTACACGGTCACCTACAGCTGGCTGCTCGCGCTGGGCACCACCGCCCTCATCGTCATCCTGATCATGACCTCGATCTCAATCTTTGCCTTCTTCGCCCGCACCAAGCTGGAAACCAATCCTTGGACCACCAAGGTAAGTCCAGTCTTGGCCGTCATCGGATTCGGATACGTTGCCTACCTCGCAGTCAGCAACTACGACGTGCTACTCGGAGGCCAAGGCGGTGTTGCGCAGTGGCTCCTCCTGCTGATCCCGATCTTCGCGATCGCCGGGTTCCTCTGGGCCACGATTCGGCCCGGAATCAACTACGAAGCCGAACTCGTCTGATCACCAATCTCCGCGTGCAGCGCCTTCGACCTGAACGTGGGGTGAAGGCGCTGCTCCGGCGTGGATCATCGATGCCGCCGTCGAGCTCGGGATGCTGCGGACGGTCACCGCGCCGCAGGGCCTGGATCCGTATTGCCAGCCGGCCGCGGGGCGCCGACACTATCGACCCGCGCGAGTGGGCGCAGACGGCACCGCGCGGTCGTATCGTTTGAGTCGATCCCGGAGGCGGGTGTCGGTGTCTGTCCGGGCAACGGTGCTCAGCTCGGCGGACAGTGTTTCGATGACACGATGGACGAACAGGGCGGGATCGTCTGCAGCATCCCGACTTTCAGAAATCACGATGTCGATGAGTCCGGATTCGGCCAACTCGATCGATCCCACGCGTTGGCGGGTCGCCATCTCGGCGGCGTGTTCGACATCTCGGTACACGATGACGCTCGCGCCCTCCGGCGGCAGCGGGGACAGCCATCCGTTCTCGGCGGAAATCATCCGGTCGGCGGGGAAAAAGGCAAGTGCCGCTCCGCCAGATCCCTGTCCCAGCAGCACCGAAACCGTCGGGACTGGTACCGAGATGATCTCGGCGAGGCACCGAGCGATCTGTCCGGCGATCCCGTTTTCCTCGGCGTCTTTCGACAATTCCGCACCTGCGGTGTCTATGACCGTCACCAACGGGACGCCGAGCTCGGTCGCCAGACGGATTCCTCTGCGCGCGGCACGCAAGCCGTCGGCACTAATCGCGCACGGGACGTCTCGGTCGTGACCGATGAGCACACATGGGTGGCCGCAGATTCGAGCAAGTGCCACGACGGCGCAGTCGTCCGCCGCGGTTTCGCCGCTGCCGTTCAAGCGAGTGTGTCGAACGCGAGAGTCGGACAGGAGGTCGCGCACGCCGGGGCGCTGCGGATTGCGGCTGACCTGCACTCGGTCCCACGAGGTGCGCGAGGAATACCCGTCGGCCCGAATCGGGGCCGCGTCTGCGAGCGGCACTGCGTGTGCGAGCGTGTCGAGCACCGCCGACACCTCTCCGGCGAGATTGCAGGTGGGCACCACGGAGTCGACGATTCCGTGATCACACAGATTCTCTCCCGTCTGCACTTCAGTAGGGAACGGGCTGCCGGTCATCGCCTCGTACACGCGTGGGCCGACAAATCCGACCAGGGAGTTTGGTTCGGCGAAGGTTACGTGCCCGAGTGAGCCCCAGGACGCAAGGACTCCGCCGGTGGTGGGGTGGCGTAGATAGACGAGGTAGAGCAAACCCGCTGCCTTGTGGGACTGTACAGCCGCGGTGATGCTTACCATCAGTACGAATGCCGATGTACCCTCCTGCATACGTGTCCCTCCAGAGGTGGGAAGTGCGAGGATTGGTAGTCCTTCTCGGGTCGCACGCCGGATCGCGTCGACGGTGCGTCTGCCCGCGGCGACGCCGATGGATCCACCCATGAAGCCGAATTCGCTTGCGATGATCGCTATTCGGTGTCCGCCGATCGCGGCGCTACCGGAGACCACTGATTCGTCGTACCCGGTCAGCGCCCGAACGCTTCGCAGTTCCTCCGCGTACTCGTCCGGGTGCTCGTCGGGTACCGGTAGATCCCACGAACACCACGATCCGGCGTCTATCAGAACGGCAATCAACCCGCGCGCATCGAGCCTGCCAGCCATCAGACCTCGCCCAGCCAAGCCAGCACGTGGGCGCGGTCGCCGTCGAGGACAGGGGGCGGGAGATGGTCCTTGGTGGTAATCTCCGCGCCATCGTGTTCGAAGAAACGTAGCGGGGGCCCCGGCAGGGTGACCCGGCCGAGTGTGGCGTGGTCGACGTCGATCAACAGACCTTGCGACTTTGTCTGCTCCCATTCGTACACCTCGCGGATGTTCCTGACCTCGCCCGCGGGCACTCCGGCCTCGGCGAGGAGCTCGAGTAAGGATTCGTTGCGGTATGCGCCAAAGACCTTGCCCACCAGAGCGGCAACCTGCTCATGGTTGGCCACTCGCTCGGGATTGGTCTGCATGCCCTCGGTCGTGGGATCGATGTCGAGAGCTGCGCAGAAGCGCTGCCATAGGCCCTCGCTCCCAACGGCGATCTGCACTGCGCCATCGGCGGTGGAGAACAGGCCGTAAGGGCTGATCGACGGGTGGTGATTGCCGATTGCCTTTCCGACCTCGCCAGCGACGGTCCACTTGGTGCCCTGGAAGCCGTGGATGCCCACCACGGAAGCTAGAAGGGATGTGCGGACCACCTGGCCACGTCCGGTGGTCTCGCGTTCGCGCAGCGCGGCGAGGACTCCGAAGGCGCCGTACATACCGGCGAGGAGATCTGCTATAGGGACGCCCACTTTCTGCGTGTTGCCGGGATCGGCGCCGGTCAGGGACATGAGGCCCGCTTCGCCCTGTGCGATCTGGTCGTAGCCGGCGCGGCCGCATTCGGGGCCGTCGTGCCCGAACCCGGTAATGGACAGCACCACCAGACGTGGATTGATCTCAGCGAGTTGGACGGAGTCGAACCCTAGACGCTCCAGTACACCGGCGCGGAAATTCTCGACGAGCACGTCGGCTCGTTCGATCAATGCCTCTAATACAGCCCTACCCTCGTCAGACTTGAGGTCGAGGGCGATCGAACGCTTGTTCCGGTTGGCCGACAGGAAGTACGTGGACTGATGTTCCTCGTCACCGTCAGGTTCAGCAAATGGCGGCCCCCACCTGCGCGTGTCGTCTCCTCCCTCAGGTGTCTCGACCTTGATGACCTCGGCGCCCAGGTCGCCCAGCATCATCGATGCGTGCGGGCCTGCCAGAGCTCGGGTGAGGTCGGCGACGACGATGCCGCGCAACGGGCCGGATCGGTCGGAAAGAGTGGTGGAAGCTGCAGTCATGAAGTGGCTCCGATCGGAAAGTTCTCGGTGCAGACTGTTGGATGGAGTTGCATGCCGTAAACGGGTCGTCTGGCGGTGAGTTGTCGGTCGAGTTCGGGTGGTGCTACAGACTGAGGGCGCTACGTTGTCGAAGCAGTCCCAGTCCGAGCACCCCGCCGCCGACAGTGATGACGGCAATGACTACGAGTGGAACCACAATCGAGCCAGTAAGATCACGGCCTAGGCCAACCGCGTACGGCCCGAGAAATGACCCCAGGGAACCAATGGCGTTCACCAGTGCTACACCGGCGGCAGCCGCAGGAAAGCTCGCGAGCTGAATATTTGTCATTGCCCAGATGATTGGTCCGGTTGCAGTAAAGAACGCTGCTGCGCAGCTGATTCCAGCTATGGATATCGAGAAATATTGTCCGAAAGCAACGGATATGACGAGGCCAAGTGCAGCAGCCGCCATACCTACGAAGATCACCTTCGAGTGTGTCTGCTTGCGGTCGCAGTAGACTCCGACCATAACGGTGGCCAGCACTGCGCAGGTCCATGGCACCGCAGATAGCCAGCCGACAATTGCGACGTCGTCTACTCCGAGGCCGGCAATGATAGTCGGGAGCCAAAAAATCACCGCGTACGTCCCTAGGTAATTGGTGGCGAGTACGACGCCGAACAACCAGATCCGTAGATTTCCGAGTGCACTCCGTAGTTGGGGGATCATTCGCGGATGCGGAGTGTGAGTTGGTAGCGCCTGAAGCAAGTTCTGTTTTTCACCGGGGCTCAGCCAGCGGGCTTTGTCAGGTGAATCGACCATGGCGGCGAGGAAGACGATTCCCATCACCACTGCCGGCAGTCCTTGCAGCATGAACATCCACTGCCACCCGCGAAGGCCAACGTTCCCGTCGAAGCTATTGATCATCCATCCCGATAGGGGCCCCACCAGCATTGATCCGACGGGTGCGGCGACGACCATGAGTGATATCGCCCGTCCGAGGCGTTTGCGGGGGAACCACCGCGAGAGGTAAAAAATCATACCTGGATAAAAGCCCGCTTCGGCGACGCCGAGAAGTACTCGGGCGGCGTAAAATTGGCCAGTATTCTGCACGAACGCGGTGCCAATGGTGACTAGGCCCCATGTGATGAGAATTCTTGATATCCACAGCCTGGCACCGACTCGTTCGAGTATTACGTTGCTGGGCATCTCGAAGAGGCAGTAAGCGAGAAAAAAGATTCCGGCCCCCAGTCCGTACGAGGCGGCGGACAAACCGATATCTGCACTCATTTGGAGTTTGGCGAATCCTACGTTCACCCTATCGATGATGGCGATAGTGTAGGCAACACCAATTATCGGCAGGATTCGCCACGCCATCTTACGAAAGAGCGTATCCGAAATGTCCAGATGGCGGTCGTTATCGGTGTCGTGTTCGGGCGGTTGTTCGATAGTCATGAACTTCTCTTCTGCTCGTCAGGGTTGCTACGCCGTCTGGACGCTGCGCTGAACCGGCCACCATGTGCCGGGTATCCAAGCAGCGTCATTCCAGAGGGAATGCAGTTCGTGGTCAGGATTGCGCTCGAGCGTGGGCTCGGTGTCGATCAGCATTACTGGCGACTGCGTTTTCGGTTCGTAGGGATGCCATCGCGGTAAATGCTGTTGATTGGGGTCGCCGGAGGTGATGAACGAGATCCATCGCTCTCTCATGTGGCGCGCGGTGCGGGCCAGTTCCGGTGTTGCCGATTCCATGGCGACATCCCAGAGGTAAGGAGTGTCGGCCCCATGGAAACCATTGCGATCACCTGATGCGCCCGGGGTTGGGGCATCGAAGCGGAAGCGCCACACCGGTGCGTATGAAGCTTGCGCTGCCAGCAATCGGGCGGTCGGAATTCCGTACCGTTCGTCAGCCAGGACGGTGCGGCCTGCGTGGCGTTCGTCGCCGCCGGCGGCGCGGACGTAGTGTTCCCAGGTCGCAACGGCGGACTCTCCGAAGATGGCACGCAGAACGTCTTGGGCCTGTTCGGCTGCGGTGGGGTCGGCCAGGTCGTAGCTTCCTGCTTCATTGCGGGTAACTCCGGCAATTACCGATACGTTCGCGGCGATGCCGCCAGCGAGCGCGACGGTGGGCGTAGACTGCAAGGTCCGGCCATCGACCATCGGTCGCCACACCCACGTTGCTCGCGCACCTGCTGCGATCGCATTCTGCGCTGACACTAGGTCGTGCGCGGGAACCTCGAGGATTTTGCGGGGACTCGAAAGAGGAATGTTCGCTGCTTCGAGTAACCTTGCGGTCAAGTCTGCGGCCGCGTCGGGTGTTGTGACATGATCGCCGCCGCTATGAATGATCCCGCGATGAAACATCCCGCGGGCGCGACCGGACGCCATGATATTGGCGACGCTCTTACCGCCGGCCGAGACGCCTCCAATGCTGACATTGTTGGGATCTCCACCGAATGCCGCGATGTTGCTACGTACCCATCTCAGTGCAGCGATTTGATCGAGCAGGCCACAGTTCGCCGAATCCAAGTAGTCTTCGCCGAGTATGTGGTCGAGTCGTAGAAACCCGAGCGCGCCAAGTCGATAATTGACGGTCACCACTACAATCTTTTCGCGGGCAATGCCGCGGCCGTCCCCAATGAATGTCGGTCCCGATCCCCACACGAATCCGCCGCCATGGAACCACACCAGGACCGGCAGCCCATTGCCTGTATCTACGTCCGGGGTGCAGATGTTGAGGTAGAGGCAGTCCTCGGAAAACACCGTTCCGGAGTCGTTTGGTTCTGCGCAGCCCGGGGGGACCAGAGATTGCACCAGCGTTTGCGGTGCGCGGGCGGAAAAGTCGACCGCCGCGCGTACTTCATCCCACGGTGTCGGCGCCACAGGTGCATGCCACCTCAGAGACCTAATGGGAGGTTCTGCGTAGGGAATCCCTCGCCAAATACGGAATCCACTGTCTCGCAATCCGCGTACCGGCCCGGAAGCCGTGTCTACGACGGCGGCGATATTCGACATGGAGCCATCCCTTCTGTGTCCGTGAGGCTCATCACTATCCTGCTGTGTCGAGTGTGGTCGCGATTGCAACATCTGGACAGTAGGGATTGACAAACTATCGTTATTCGCCAGATCCTTGGCTGATGCAGTCAAGTGGAGGGTCCGAGGGCCAGATCGATCGCAAGATTGCGGCAGCATTGCAAATCGACGGACGGTCCCCTTGGACACGGATTGCCGCGGCTATCGGTGAATCGGAACGTACCGTCAGTCGCCGCGGGTCGAACCTCCTGGAGTCCGGACAGGTGCGCGTACGGGCGTTTCCCAACCCTGCGCGCACCCGCCGCGCCGAGGGCTTCGTTGTGAAAGTCGCATGCAATCCCGGCACGGCAGCAATTGCCACCTCTGCCCTCGCGCAAAGGAGTGAGGTGGTGTACGCGTACATGCTCACCGGGGCTGCGGATTGTGCAGCCGAGTTGGAGATAGATCGGCACAGTGTCGAAACTGTGATCACGCGTGACCTGGCTTCGATTCCTGGAATTTCCTCTGTGGCAACGTATCCGGTTCTCAACTACTTCATGACTATGCATCAATGGAAGCCGGTCATCCTCACCGAGGCGGAAGTGGACGCTCTCAACGCGGGGTCCTATTTTACCGCCCCCAACGACGTTTCCTACGGCGGCCCTCTGCGCCGTGAAGACCGACAGATCATTTCTGCATTGTCGAACGATGGGCGCGCAAGCTTGGAGGACCTTACGCGAGCTTGTGGACTGTCTGTTCAAACCGTGCGAAAGCGGGTGGATTTGCTACGTCGAGACGGAACGATGTATCTCAGGGCAGTGTTCGAGCCCGACCTCCTCGGTCTCGATGTCGAGGTACTTCTTTGGGTGAAAGTCGGTTACCCGGACATCGACCGGGTCGGCGACCTGATTTCCGCGTCCAGGGTTGTTCGGTACGCAGCGGTTGTCGCGGGCGACTACCAGCTGATAGTTAACGCCGTGTTTCGAAATCGTGCGGAATTTTACCGATACCTCCGCGACGCGGACTGGGTGCGACTCGTTCATTCGATCGAGCCGACCGTGGTGATGTCGGCGCTCAAGAGAAGTGGGGTGACGACAGGATCGGGGTCGATACAACACGTTCATTGGTAGAGGGCTGGCACTACGTGCCGACGCCAGTCGCGGAGCGGCCATCTTAGCTGGCGGGGCATGTCTGCGGACCTTGATGTGCGATTTAGCTTTACAGACCTGGTGATGAGGATTGCACCAACAAGCCGGACCTCGTCACCCGCGGTTGTTTCGACTGAGTTCAAGCAGTGCGCGCAGATGGTCGATTGATCGATCCATCAACGCCGGATTACCCAGAGTGATCTGGTGGAACACGAGACCATCGGCCGCCGAATACACCAGATGGCATAGTGCGGGGTCCGGATCGACTCCGGCAGCGGACAGTTCACAGCGAAGAGCCTCGATGTAGGCGTCGTAGATGGCCCTTACGTGGACCGTTAATCCCGGCGTGCGGCGCGATTCGAGCATCAGCTCGTACTGAAACGCCTGATCGTGCGGATTAGCGTCGATCATCGAGGACAGACCCTCCAGCAACGCGTCTATGTCGCCGCTTCCTGGGCGACTGCTGATGGCAGTCACGCTGTTGTGAAGCGAGAACTCCAGCGCCGCTTCCAGCAAAGACTCACCGCTCCCGAAATGATGAGCGACCAAACCGTGCGCGACACCGGCTTGCCGCGCAACTTCTCGGTAGGTCAGCCGGCGCAGACCTCGTTCGGCGACGACGTGCACGGCCGCAGCAAGTAGAGCGCTGCGGCCCTCGCCGTATCGAGGGCTCACACGCCGCAGCGGCGTGTCGGGATTCGTCATGACTCAATTGGCGCATCTTTTTGCAATCGGCGCAATCTATCCACTTGACCAATTTGAGTCATGGGTGCAAACTATGTGGCAGCAGTCACAACTGTCCAAACGTCCAGTTCCGTACGGTGGCTACCGTTACCGTCCACTGAACGCCCGATTCTCGCCGTCGCCCAGCGTCCGCCGTGCGCCTCAGGGCGCACCACCATGCAGTGAAACAGGCGAATTTCCTCTTTTACCGATTAGTCGACAGAAAGCGCAGTTGAATGACAGCGATCGATTACGACGCAGTGATTGTCGGCGGAGGCTTCGCCGGAGTCACGGCCGCACGAGAACTGACCCAACGCGGCGCCTCGGTATTACTACTCGAGGCACGTGATCGGCTCGGAGGGCGAACCTGGACGCGCCCCAGTGATTTGGGACTGAACCTTGAGATCGGCGGGACGTGGGTGCACTGGACCCAGCCGCACATATGGGCCGAGATCGCCCGCTACGGCCTTCCTCTGGTATCGAGCCCGGTTCCCGAACGTGGATTGTGGAAGGTTCATGACGAGATCCGCACCGGCCCGGCCGAACGCCTCTTCGAGCTTCTCGACGCTGGCATGTCTCAGACAATCTACCGTGCAGCCGAACTCCTCCCACACCCCTTCAAGTTCGCCCCTGTCAGCGACGAACTTAGAGCGCTCGACCATATCTCGATCGCGAACAAGATCTCGGAACTCGACCTCGACGACGAACAGAGGGCGTTGGTCGAGGGAATGTGGGGGCTGAACTTCAGCGGATATCCCGCCAACGGTGCCTACACCCAGGCTCTTCGATGGGCCGCGCTGACCGCCGGAAACTGGACGCTGCTATTCGAAGCATGCGCCACCTACAAACTCCAAGACGGAACCAAATCGCTGCTCGATGCAATCGCGGCACAGTCCACCGCGGACATCCGACTGAACTCACCTGTCAGCCGCATCGACCACGCCGGTGATCAAGTAAAGGTTACTCTCACCGACGGTTCGGCCGTCACCGTCCGGGAAGTCATCGTCACTCTTCCCCTCAATGTCCTTGGCGCCATCGACTTCGCGCCGGAACTACCGCGCGACATTGCGTCGATCGCCGCAGAAGGTCAAGCTTCCACCGGAGTCAAGGTTTGGGCACGCATCAAAGGCGACATCGGACGAGTGGCCGCCCTCGGGCCGACGAGCTGTCCATTAAACTTCTTTCAGTACGAATACTCCGTCGACGGCGACAGTCTGATTGTGGCCTTCGGCGCCGATAACACACGAATCGACGTCACCGATCGCAAAGCGGTCCAGAATGCGTTGCGGCTGTGGATTCCCGAGATCGAAGTCCTCTCTGTCGATGGACATGACTGGGTTGCAGATCCACTGTCGGGTCAAACCTGGCCAATGCTGCGACCCAACCAGCTCGAAGGTGTCCGGGCTGCAGCAGATTCAGCGTTCGGACACGTTCACCTGGCCGGCAGCGACTATGCCGAAGGCTGGGCTGGCTTCATCGACGGTGCCATCGAAAGCGCCATGAAAGTCAGTAACCGCGTACTGCAAGCACTCGCGTAATTCCATCAATCTCATTTTAAGAAGGACACTCAACATGATGTACTGCGCCGAACTGGTCACTTACACCATCACCACCGACGAAGCGGACTTTATTGCACGCCGCACTGCCGCCATCGCCGAGGTCAAGGCCGCCCACCCCGCGCTGATGTCCGTGCCGTTCGTCGGGAGACGTTCCGACGGAACCTATCTCGACGTCTGGATCTACGAAACACTCGATGCTGCGAACGCTGCGAATGCAGATGCCGAAAACATGCCGGCCTTCACCGACTTCTTCTCCGTCCTGTCCCGCGTCGGCATCGAAGTAACCGAGTTTCCGAAGGATGCGGTCAGCCCGCTCACATGAGCTGCATCCGTCCTATCGTGAGAGACATGCACGAGGGGCTGCCGGGGCGCGGCCGCGATGGATCAGCATGGTAGATCCGCCTACCCCCTCGTCGAGAATTCGGTGTCGCTACGTGGAGACGAACGAGCCGGCACTCAAACCCCCCATGAGCCTCGTGCAGAGGCATTACCAAGCTACGCGACCCATCTATGTCGACACTCCCTTAGACGCAGTAATTCTTGTGCGCGTTGGCTGACTCGGACCGGCGTTGCCGCCGCCGCGCCGAGATTCCACAGCCTGTTCGAAGGTGTCTCTAGACCATTGTCCTGATCCAGCCAGCACTTGAGCTGGGTAGAAGGTGCTTCGAACATCACAGCGTCGACGACGAAAGCGGATCCGTTTCACTGGGCTCGTCGATCAGCCGGGGAGTGTCAAACGGACCTGGTGCGCCTACTGGTCGGCGGCGAAGCGCACCACCGGTGAACATAGGCCTCGCTGAGAGGAGGAAGGGAGTAGCGCGCCGCACGGGGATGCGCTCGGATGAGAACACAGGGCGGTACTGCCAGTAGATGCGTTCCGGAGGTATTCGACCGCAGCGAAGTTCGGGCGTTCTCAGCTCCGATCAAACTTTGTTCGAGGCACCGGTATGCTTCGAGCCAGGGGGTACTTCGCTGTAGGGAATTATGATGACGATGCCGCCGGACAGAGCCGAGAAGAGGCGGGCCCAGCAGGAACGTGCCCGCGTTACTCGCGTCGCACTTGTCGACGCGGCCGCACTGGAATTCGCGCGCCGCGGGTACGCCGCCGCATCGGTGAACACCATCCTGGCATCGGGCGGACGCACCAAAGGCGCGATGTATTTTCATTTCCAATCCAAAGATGCCATCGGTCAGGCTGTCACAGTCGAGGCGTCCCGCCGGTACACCGAACTCGCCGAGCCCTGGCGCACCGACGCAGTACATCCGATCGACGCACTCACCGGCCTGCTCGATGACATCACCACCGCCGCTATGGGCGAGCCTGTTCTGCTCGCCGAACTACGTCTGGGCGTCGACCCGGACTTCCCATCCGATCCCGCCGCTCGGGCGAGTCGCGGCTGGGAGAACGTCGCTGTCGAACTCGCGGACTCGGCCGCCTCGGACGGATGCTTTGCTGCACCGTTCGACCCGGTACGGTTCGTGCACGCGATAGCGAGCATGGTGGCCGGTGGATGCCTGTTCGCCCACCTCAGCGATGACCCGATCGCCCTGCGGGCCCGCCTCGACGAATGCGTCGATACCGTGGTCGCGGCGATGATGACACCGGATGCAGCTGCCCGCTACCGGACCCAATCGGCGTCGACCGCGATCTCGCGGACTTAGTCCCTCGGAGCAGGCGTGGGAATGGCACAGGCACGCTGCATCGACCGCTGAGAGTGAATATGCACGATGCTGATTCCCAACGCGTAGATCGGGGTTAGAGTCTGGTTCAGGCGCCGATCGAGTCCATCCCCCCGTGCTCGCGGCGTCAGAGCGCACCGAGGCGTAAACCCCCTGCTCCGGTGCGTTCGCCATGAACGTCGTGGGATGCTCACTCGCCGCGGCATCGCATTAGCGGCGCACCCAACCGCGCATCAGCCTGACCTGGTAGACGCCCCTGATGGGGCCGCTATCGGGTGAGAACAAGCCCCTAGAACCCATGCAGCCCGGTCGCCGGGCTTGTTCCCACGCTATGGACAGCGTCCGTGTCCGTGCGAATCGCCGAATCCGACGACGCATTGATCAGGGGTGTTCGGGTTGCGTGACGGTTGAATTCCGCGCCTCGTCGGGAATCAGCCTCTGCTGTTGTCGCCGTGACCGCAGAATGCAATGACACCACAATTTCGGTCGCCGCACCGCGAATTGTCTGCCGAAATCGCTGGGCGCTATTCGGTACCGGGCTGACCGGCTGCCTCGGTCCCGCGCTGGACACTGCATCTGGGTCTAATGAGTTATGACCGAGGACAACGAGCGCTCCGCCAAGGGTCGCCGGGTTGGTGACACTGTACAACTGCGGCGGGGTTCTGCAGCGCCTGTGTCGGGGAGGACGTCGACGATTTCGGTGATCAGAGCGCCGCACACCGTGGTCTGGGGCGGGGCTGGGCCACCCCGCGCCGGTTGGCTATTGCCTTGGAATCGGGGACTTTGGTGTTCGCTGACGACGACGAGCTCAAATTGGTGTATCCGGTTCTGATCTCGATGGTGGTCGCGTCCGCAGTGGTCGTTGCCGTCTGCATCCAAACTCTGAGTGTCGGCGAGGTAGTACACGCGGTATCGACGCGACGGCTACATCGAGCCACAGGGTCATTGGTTCGTCAGAGCCGTCCGCGACAAACGAAGTATTCATACGGTCGCCGTGCGTACAGAACCACTGTCGGTGACCTTGCGGCAGAAGCGAATAGGCGCCACGGCGGCGCACCGATGGGGGAGATGTTCGAAGGTCCAGGTGACTGCGTGACTGCATGACTGGTCAGGGATTCGACGACAGTGTCCACGTCGGCGGCAGAACCTGGGCCCGTGGCATAACCGAAGCCGGTGCTGTGCGTCCGGCGAAGACGGAGCAGGACTGCTGCAGGCGGTGGGTGTGGTCGGCGCTGGTACACAGCCCAGGTAGCACGGCTGTCAGCAGAAGGTGCACGTGATCGAGCCGGGTGGATGATGCGTTCGGTACGCCGCGCGGGGTGGTGAACCCGGCGAGCGCGTCGACGATCACATCGACTATCTCCGCGATGTGTGCGTGTGTCGAGGGGGCGGTCGCCTGTGCTGGACCCAAATCGGCGGTCAAAAGTTCGAGAATGTGTCGCCGCCACACACGATAGACGGGACGTGATTCGGATTCGGTCGTGAAGCCGGCAGCGTCGAGCTCCAGTAGCGCCCGGACGACGGGGTCGGTGGCTGCCTGATCCACGAGCGCGTCACGCACTCAGCCAGCGCGGCGACACCGGCATCGTCGCTACTGCGACAACCCCCGCACACGGCTTCGATGCGTGCGTGGCCGGTGAGGCGAACACCAGCAGCGAGCCCGATTTGATTGCTGAACAATCGCACTACCCGGCCTGTCCTCTCCTCGGCGCGGGCGGCAACCGTGGACGGCGATAGCGTGTCGATGCCGTCGTGGAGCACCACGTGGGCTGCTGCCTCGCATACCGGGCGCGCGCGGCCGCCCAGGCTTGCCGGGTGGATCTGCCCATCTGTTCAGCCACGTCGATCGGGACGCAGTTGCAGCGTGCGGTCATTGTGGAGGTTTGTAGTCATCGTGGGGGCTGCACCGCTTGGCAGTGTCGACGCACACTCGGCGCGGTTCCGACAACACGGGTGTCCGCGCCACAGTAGACCTCGACTGATGTGGGGGTTCCGCCGGCATGTGGGGATGCATCGACGGGGTGCGACCGACGGCATCCTTGAGGTCAGTCGCCACCGTGTTCGCCTTGTGCACCGCTGGTCGGCCAGGTGGGGGTGAGGTTCCCAGCGTGGCATGCGCGGTCGCGGCCGCTGCGTTTCGCCTCGTACAGTGCGCTATCTGCGGCGTGCACGATCTCATCCAATACTGCCTCGACTGTTCGCCTGGCCGTGAGCGGGCGACTACAAGCATCCGTTGGCGCGGGTGCGCACGGTGGTCGGAGGTCGACGGTGACCGATCCGATGCTGACAGTGACCGTGCAGTCCGATCGCACCTGGTGAAGTACCCGTTCGGGCAGGTCCTCGGCGGGCCGATGCGCAGTCATGATCAGGAATTCTTCACCGCCGGTCCTGGCGATCATCGCGTCCGGCGCCGGGTCGTCACGGGCGGCTCGGGTCAACGCGCGCGCGACCGAGGCCAGTGTCTGGTCGCCCGCAGTGTGGCCGTACGTGTCGTTGACGGTTTTGAACAGGTCGATATCGACGACCAAAGCCGACACCCGCTCATGCTGCGTAGCGGCTCTGTCGAGCAGCGTGTGCGCGGTCGAGGAGTCCGCGGCGATTGAGCAGTCCGGTCAACGGATCCGTGCACGCCAACATCTCGAGCCGGCGGTTGACGATGTGTAGGGTGCGACGTAGTGCGGTGATGAGTGCAACCGGCACCACGACCGCGGTGATGGCGGCACCGACCGCGACGGCGGTTACTGCCCAACCCGACGACATCAACCCGGCGATTGTCAATGCGGTGGCCATCGACACCGAGCTGGCAGTCAACAGGGCGGTCATCCGTGGCGGGGATCCCGAGGCGGCGATAGCGGGTACCACCGCCAGCATCGATGTCACGGCCCGCATTCCGCCGGGGTCGGCGATCAGATATGCGCTCACCGCGACACCGGCCATGCCGCCGAATCCCAGTACAGCGAACTGGGTTTCGGTCAGACGCCGCACCACAATAGCGAACGCAACCGTCACCGCCGTGAACGACAGAACGACGATCAGAGCCGGAAAAGCGTTCGGCCTTAAAAACGTCGGGGACATCAGCGCTATCGCCAACAGGGGTACCGCACCGGAGGCGCTGACGACCACCATCGCGGTACGGGTGTCGAAACGCGAACGCCGCGTCCTCGCCCCACTCCGTGCATGCGGATAATGCATAACCATTGCTGAAGCCTTCTTTCGATACGAGACAAAGACGAAATCACCGAACCGGCCAACGCGCGGCCGATCTCGATCTACCGCGCGATGATTTGCTGAGTACGGCCCCTACGGTTGGCTCATCGGTTGATCGATAGGCGAACGCCTCGCGGCGCGTTAGCTGGAGCAGGATGCGGGTGCCTGCGTGGGCGCCGTCCAACGCGGTATCGATGACACTTCCTTCTCGGCCACTGCCGTAATGTTGTGGATCAAACCGGTAGAGGAGCACGCGCCTCGAACGTTTCATGCAGCTTCAGGACCGACTGTCCGAACCAGAACGTTCCCCAGCGGTGGTGCTCCAAAATTGCAGCGCGATAACAGCTCTGGGCATCTCGCCCGCGCGTCAGAGGTGACGACGTGGACGGATACGGTCACCTCAATACTCGGGGCCGGTCATTCGCTCGCTGGCGGGTGGCCTGGGACATCACAGTCGCCCTTCCCGGCGACGTCCGACACCATTGTCTCCGCGATCATGGTGCGACCACCGGTGCCGAGTCCCCGACCAGCTTCGAAACAATGGCTGTGGTGCGCACTCATCAGTGTCGGTGGTTGCCGCCTGCATAATTGCCATCGCGGAGGTCCCTTCACTTCGAGGTGCAAAGCAGTTCGGAAGTTAGTCGCGACAACTCCATCGAAACAAACGTCCGTCGCAGGTGATTTGAATCACACTTTCGATGGTCTCCTCGCTTGGAACTTGAAGCCTCGTCATTTTGGCTCACGGGTCGTAGCGTTGAGCGGCTATCCAGTCCTGGGTGGCCGGTTGTAACGATCTGTAGAACCGGGGTAGATGCCGCATGCATCGATCGGTGCGTCTCGCACTGTCCGTAGGGATCGCGAACGCGAGTCCGAGGACGGACCGAGACACCACTTTCAGTGGCTCGCTACCCGAGCCGTCGACCAGTAGATGCGCACCGCATCGAACTGCGGTCAGCTCCTCCCTAGACGGTGCGGTAGGGGCGCTTACGCGCGGTGGTGTAAGTGCAGGCCGGCCAAGGTTAGATGCCGTACGAACATTGGCGATCGGTGCCGGGTCACCGCATGAGCACACCCTGTCGTGGTCAACGTGCGCGACGACGGGCTGGCGTTGGTGCAGAACCAAGTGCACGGGACCCGGTGCGTATTCGTTCCTCCTCCGCTCAGACCTGCTCGTTCCCGAGCTCGACGCACCGCCGGTCGAGACGGGAGCGGTCAGACCCGGTGCGCCGGGGATCCTTGCCAGTCATGTCGGTTGCGGCCGGTAGCGTTACCGCGGTGGGCACCGACACGTCCGACCGCGCAGTACGGCTACGATTGGACGCTGTTCGTCGACTGGTGCGACGCAGCCGAATTCGCCCCACTCCCAGCCACTCCAGCAGTGCTGGCCGAGTTCCTCGGCGACAATCCAGCCGGGGACACCGTCCAGCGACGGCGTGTTTCGGCGATCAACCGCCACCACCTCGACGCCGGCCACGTCCCACCGGGCCGAACGACATCGATCCGTGTCGCACTCGACTCCGTTCGGGCACAACGGATCACTCGCCGAGCTGATTGCCTCCACGCGATCGCTGAAGCACTACCCGCGGGGGGTACGAACGAGGCGCTGTTCGGGTGCCGCGATGCGATCCTGTTACTGCTCGCCGGCGCCGGGTTGTCCTATCAAGCGATCGTCGACCTCGACCGCACCGACGTCGAGGTCGACGGACAAGATGTGTGGATCGGAGACCGTCACCGCATCCGAATCCCCGCTCGCTCGACGCATACGAGCTCACCCGCGCAGCTGTGGGCCCGATGGTCGGACGTACTCCAGTTCTCCGACCGCTACCCCTCCACGACTCTGTTGGCAGAACAATTGCAGCGCAGCACGTTTCCGGACATGGGGGAATGGCCGAAGCGACCCGGCCCGGTAGCGGTTCCGATCGATCAGTGGGGACACATGCCGTTCCCACCCCACCCGATGACGTCGGAAGCGGTTGCCACAATTGTCCATGCCTATCTCACCGACGCACCACCTCGACGCAAATCACGTCGACCCGCCCGCCAACGCATCGACGACGACGAGAACACCCAGGACTCCATCGAAGCGCACGTAGCCAAGCCAGTTTCGGCCGATCTAGATCCTGACTACTACGAACGCGGCGTGCAGGCGCGCCGCCGGGCGCATGTGGCCATGGCGGATGTCCCCGATCTCGTCGACGATGTCGAGGACAGGATTGAAGAGCTTCTGCAGCGCACCCTCGACCTCTTGGACGGCGTCGGTGTAAATAAGCCGCGAGCCGCCGTACCGCCCATAATTGCTCGGACGGAGCACACTCGTCCGCGGGTTGGTCACGGGTAGGTGGTTTCCCGTGGAACCGGCGCACCTGACTTAAGAACCGCTTATCGGCGGGGTCGCGCAGTTGAAATTTCAGCGCAGCCGTCATCCGTGGGAGGACAAGCGAAATTTGGCGTGCCGCGCCAGTAGGTCGGCGCCGAGTCCGTCGACCAGCAGGACGACCGCCTAATTGTCTCGGGGTCGTTCGAATTAATGTCAGGTTCCGCGGTTCGATGAAGCTGCCCCGCCGACGACACAACAGATCTCAGCTGCGGAAGCGTTTCAGAAATGGGGTGCATCACCGTCATGGTCTTTATACAGCTCGGACGCCGGCGTCGAGCCCGAGTGCACCTGCTTCTCCCCGGCTGCTGACATCGAGTTTCTTGAGGATGCTCGCGACGTGGAATTTGACGGTGCTCTCTCCGATGTTGAGGGCGGAGGCTATGTCTTTGTTGCGTTTGCCGATGGCGAGGTAGCCGAGCACGTCGACCTCGCGGGGGTTGAGGTGGGCAAGTAATTGTTCGTCGGCACGCGGGGCGGGTGGATCGAGTGGAATGGTGATGGTCACTCGTGATCCCCAGCCGGGCACGGATTCGAACGAGATCGTTCCGCGCAAGGTGTGGATTCGGCCCGACAGTTGTTGCGCGAGAGTGTCTGTGTCCACGCTTTGCTGTGCATCGTTGCGTACCTCCAACAGGAGGTGGGTTCCGTCGCAGTCCCATGCGATGCGAATTCGCTGATGGGCGCATTGGGCGATGTAGGCCAGTGCGACGGTGCGTACGACTGCACGCGCGGCCCGAGCGACCTCCCCTGGTACCGGTCGGCCGTCTGCTGGCGGGTCGACGTATTCGACGGTAGTCGAGGGTTGGTCAAGTAGGGGCGTGAGTTCGCCGCGGAGGCGCGCGAATGCTGTGGTGACTGCCTCTTGCGAGAGTTCACGATCTGCGTCCTCTGCGGCTCGGAGGTTGATCAGGGCTGCGGATGCGGTGTTGGCGGCGGTGTCGCGCGCTCGTCGGTGGTCGAGGTCTGCTGATCGCAGGGTGGCCAGCAGCGAGGTGAGAGTGCTCGCGTGGGCATCGGTCATCTCGGAAATTGCACGTGCACGTTCGCTGGACGCGGCCAGCGACTCCGCGAGATAAGCCGGACTGGCTTGGACGACCTGGTGGCGGATCGAGGTCGCGACGATGCCGAACGCGGCACCAATCTCCGAACCTGCGGCAAATTCGGGGGTGGTTGGCCTGGGTACGAGCACCAAGAGCGTCTCGGTGGTGTCATCGAGCAGGGCGATGACGCGGCGACGCGCGCCGCCGAGCATCATCGGCGCATCCAGAGTGGAGCTGGTGTGATCGCTGATCTGCTGTTTGATGTCGTCGAGTTCGTGAATCGTTACATGGCTGACGATCGTTGTATCTCCGCTGACCTTCCGCGGGCGCCCTGTGCATTCTCGGGTGAAGATGATCAACGCGGTATGCGGAAACTTGCTTGCTGACCATGCTGAGAAGCGTTCCGCGATCTCGGTCAGTGGTCCGGTGAGCACGCTGCGGAGAGTTGTCAGGGCGTCGATCGCCCCGAGTTCGATCTCGCGGGTTTCTGCGAAGCGGGTCACCACTGCAGCTTAACGAGATGCGATGACCGGCGATGTGGTCGAACGGGTAGTTGGGACTATCCGTTCGGCGGAGTTCATTCGATTCAGTACGGCGGCAAGCTGGTCCCTGGATTCAATTCGAGGAAAGGAGAGCATATGACGTCGCCTATCACAACGGTCGGCCACGGTTTCGCGTCCGCTCGGGATGTACTGATCGCGGAGAACAAGCAGGTCCTGGCGGCTGTCGACGTAGCCGAGTGGGACTCGGCAGCGCTCTTGATTTCCGATGCTCGGGCGGTGTTCGTCATCGGGAGCGGTCGCAGCGGGCTCGCTGCACAGATGGCAGCAATGCGACTGATGCACCTGGGACTTCAGGTGCATGTCGCCGGCGAGGTCACCGCGCCCGCTGTCGGTGCCGGTGACGTCGTGGTCGCAGTATCCGGCTCCGGTACGACCGCCATTGCGGTCGCCGCTGCGGAAACGGCGAACAACGTCGGCGCGACAGTCGTCGCCGTCACCACCGCGCCCCAATCACCACTCGCCGAACTTGCCGCACGGGTTCTCGTCGTGCCAGCGGCGGACAAGCAGGACCACGGAAACGCCATCACCGCGCAGTACGCCGGAAGCCTGTTCGAGCAATCGGTCCTCCTCGCTTTCGATGCGCTGTTCCACTCCATGTGGAGCAGTCGCGAGCAGAGCGCAGAAAACCTGTGGTCGCGTCACGCCAACATCGGTTGATCGCACCACGGATACAGATTCGCACCACCCCCACCACACCAGTTCTACGACCGAAGGAAACAACCCCATGACCAAGCTGCAAGTTGCCGTCGATCTACTCACAACCGCCGATGCCCTCGCGCTGACCAACAAGGTCGCTCCGTACGTCGACATCATTGAACTCGGAACCCCGTTGATCAAAAGCGAGGGGTTGCGTGCGATCAGCGCGATCAAGGCAGCGCACCCGGACAAAGAAGTTTTCGCCGATCTCAAGACCGCCGACGCTGGCTTCCTCGAAGCCGATATCGCCTTCAGTGCAGGCGCGGACATCGTCACCGTGCTCGGATCTGCCGGTGATGCGACGGTGAAGGGCGCGGTCGAGGCAGGGCAGAAGCACGGGAAGAAGGTCGTTGCCGACCTCATCGGTGTCGCGGACCGCGTGGAGCGTGCACGCGAGCTGTCCAAATTGGGTGTGGCGTTCGTCGAGCTCCATGCCGGTCTCGATGAGCAGGCGCAGGCCGGCTACTCGATCCAGACCCTGCTCGACGACGGCAAGATCGCCGGCGTGGCCTTCTCCATCGCAGGCGGAGTCAAGATCGACACCATCGAGGCAGTGCGTGACGCGGGCGCCGATGTCGCCGTCGCGGGCGGTGCGATTTACAGTGCCGGGGATCCCGCGGCTGCGGCAAAGGCCCTCAAGGACGCTCTGACCAACTGACAACATTGTCACAGAGTTCTGCCCCGCCGCTACCGTGCGTAGCGCCGGGGCAGAATTCGTTATGTGAATGTTTCGGCCCTAAAATGGCGCTTCAGCACATGTAAGCTCGGTGGCTTCGCGCCCCAGGGTTGGGTTTATCAGATCATCGAGCGCCAGTACCGGCCCGAGTGCGCCAGCATGGCCTCTGCCGATTCGGGGCCCGGTGATCCTGCCGGGTAGGGCTCGGGACTGCCACCGGTCGACCAGAATTCGGTGACAGGGTCGATTACTGCCCAGGAGAGTTCGACCTCTCGTCGGGTGGGAAAGAGCGTGGCATCACCGCGGAGGACATCGAGGATGAGCCGCTCGTAGGCATCACGGTTCGCCGCGTCGTAGGTGGGGGGGTAAGCCAGCTCCAGCTCCACCGGTCCGAGTGCCATCCCGTCGCCGGGTCGTTTGGCGTTGATTTGCAGCGTGATTCCGTCGTTCGGTTGTACCCGGAACACGAGTACGTTGCCGGCTTGGTCTGCCGGTGTGAAACCGGATAGGCGATGCGCAGGCACGGAGAACGTCACTGCAATTTCGGTAGATCGAGTCGGAAGCCGTTTGCCGGCTTTGAGATAGAACGGAACCCCTGCCCATCGACGATTGGCGATGCCGACGGTGATGGCCGCGTAGGTTTCGGTGGTCGATCGTGAATCGAATCCGTCTTCGTCGACCAGCGCTGGGATCAGGTGTCCATCGAGGTCGACGCCGCGAGTGTATTGCCCGCGTACGGTTGTCTGCGCGAAGGGAGCCGTGGCGGACGCGGCACCGAGCACTTTGGCTTTTTCGGATGCGATGGCGCTCGGGGTGAGCTCGAGCGGTTCCTCCATTGCGATCAACGCGAGCAGTTGAAGCAGATGGTTTTGGATGACATCTCGTGCTGCGCCGACGCCGTCGTAGTATCCGGCTCGTCCGGCCACGCCGATGTCTTCGGCCATAGTGATCTGGATATGGTCGATGTGCCGGTTGTTCCACAGTGGTTCGAACAAACCGTTGGCGAAGCGGAGCGCCAGGATGTTCTGCACCGTCTCCTTGCCGAGGTAGTGGTCCACGCGGTACACCGAATCATTGTCGAACGTCGCGGCGATGGTCTGCTCGAGCGCGGTGGCTGTGACGAGATTTCGGCCGAAAGGCTTCTCCACCACCAACCGGCGCCAGCCGGCCGCCGTTCGAGTCAGCCCGACTCTGTACAGTTGGCGGCAGACAAGCTCGAAATATGTTGGAGCGATGGACATGTAGAAGCTGCAGTTGTCAGTGCCGGTTCGGATGGCGATCTTGTCGAGCGCGGACTTCAAACGGTGAAAGTCGTCGAGATTGTCGAAGGATCCTTCGATCAGGTGCAGCCGGTCGGTGAGCCAGCTCCACACGTCTTCGTTGAAATCTTGTCGAGCGCTATCGGTGATGGCCCCGCGTAGTGTCTCGAGAACGCCTTGGGTTGCGTGGCGCGCGAAGCCGACGACGGCGAAGCCATCGGGAAGTAGTTTCCTGCATGCCAGGTCGTAGATCGCGGGGAGCAGTTTGCGCCGAGCGAGGTCACCGGTGATGCCGAAGATCACGAGCGTGGACTGCTCTACCGTCATGGCGGCTGGTGGCGTGGCCGGTTTCGCGATACTGGTCTGCAACGAAGCGTCGAGGCGTGCAGGTGCCCCTCTGAGCGCGTATTCAGTACTCAAGTCAGATCTCCCGTGATGACAGGTGCCATAGAACGTCGCTTCGAGCGAGGGCTGTACCTCGTTCTGGATCTGAGTCTGCTTGCCGCTGGTTCGCAATACACTCCGCCGAGTTGAGAGATGTGGCCATCAGAAGGGAGAGGTGACAGTAGCTCCGAATGTGGTGAGCATTGCTGGGACAAATAGCGCAGTGGAAATGGAGTTCTATTCGAGATGCGTGTTGCGGTAATAGGTTTGGGGAAGATGGGATTCGGAATGCGCGATCGGCTTCGGAGCTCGGGCCATGAGGTGATCGGCTTCGATCATCGCGCCGAGGTCAGCGATTCCGCGACCCTCGCGGAGGCGGTCTCTGCCCTTGGAGAGGGGACCAGAGTGGTGTGGGTCATGGTGCCCGCAGGAGACCCGACTCACGCCGTCATCGCCGAGCTCAGTAAAATTTTGAGTGCAGGAGACATCGTGGTCGAGGGCGGTATCTCTCGGTTCACAAGTGACCACTTCCATGCCGACGTTCTTGCCGAACGTTGAAGTACCCCAGGTTTTGTTCGTATGCGGTTACGAGGGCCGGGGTGGCCGACTCGCTGGGTTGTGAGATGTCGATCAGGGTGGTCTCGTATTCAGCCGGGGGCATGTAGCCGAGCGCTTCGTGTAGACGCTGATGGTTGTACCACCACACGTATTCGAGCGTCGCGAACTCGACGTCGTCGACCGTTCGCCACGGTCCACGCCGGCGGATCAGCTCGGTCTTGTAGCTCGCGTTGACGCTTTCGGCGAGGG
>NZ_JABUCO010000037.1:0-30044 GCF_019835205.1 Rhodococcus sp. BP-261
GATGTTCTAGGACACCTACACCTCGACCGCGACAAGCGATACCAAGGACAACTCCACGCCCCCGCCGCCTAGAATCGACTCTCACATCTATGTAGACATCGTGTCTCACATCTATGTAGACAGCACACGGTCTCCGCTGCAACTATCCGCGCACGGGCCGCGCAGCGGCACTCTCCCACGCCGACCACAGTTCGGCGTAACGTCCACCGGCAGCGACCAATTCGTCGTGCGGACCCTGCTCGATGATCGTGCCGTGCTCGAGCACGACGATCCGGTCCGCCGCCGCCGCCTGCGTCAGTCGGTGCGCGACGACGAGCGTGCTGCGGCCACGCGTAGCGGCGTCGGCTGCAGCTTCGAGATCGCGTGCACCCGAACTTCCCGCCTCGGCGGTCGCTTCGTCGAGCACCGCGACCGCGGGATCGGCGAGGACGAGCCGAGCGAGCGCAAGTTGTTGCGACTGAGCGGAAGTCAGCGCGTGACCACCTTCGCCGACGACGGTGTCGAGGCCGTCGCCTAGCGCGTCGACCCACCTGTCCGCCCCGACGGTCTCGAGCGCCGCACGAACGTCGTTGCGCGACGCGTCGGGCGCCGCGAGCAGCAGGTCGTCGATCAGCCTGCCCGCGAACACGTGGACTTCCTGGCTGACGATCGCGATGTGGCGCCTGAGACCGTCGGCACCGAGATCGGCGAGTGTCTCGCCGCCGATCCTGACGGTTCCCGACGTCGACGCGATCGACCCGGCTGCGATCGCCGCGATCGTCGACTTGCCCGCTCCCGTCGAACCGACGAGCGCAACCGTCTCTCCCGCAGCCACTTTCAGAACGATGCCGTGCAGCACCTCGTGACCGGTGTCGTACGAGTGCCGCAGATCCGAGACCTCGAGTGTCCCGTCGGAGGGCGTCGCGCCGGTTCCGGGCGAACGGTCGTCGGGAATGTCGATGACGCCGACGAGACGCGCAAGGCTCGCGCCTGCCGATTGGACGTCGTCGAACGAGAACATCAGCATGCCGATGGGGTTGAACAAGCGGTGGAACAGCAGCGCTGCAGCGGTGACCTGGCCGACGGTGACGTAGCCGTCCTGTACGAACAGGAACCCGGCGGCGAGGATGACCGACAGGCCGACGCACTCGGCGCGGTTGCTGCGAGATCCGAAGCGCGTGAACAGTCGAAACACGGTGATGCCGATGTCACGCGCCTTGCCCGACGCGTTGTCGATCTCGGCGAGGTGGGCGTCCTCCAGCCCGTAGGCGCGGACGGTTCGCGCACCCTGCATGCTGCTGATCAACGCCTGTGAACGCTCGCCCATCGCGACACGCTCCGCGGCGTACAGAGGCGCCGACCTCGGCAGATACCACCGGAGCGCCATCACGTACATCGGAATCGCGACCATGCCTGCGAGGCCGAGCCGCCAGTCGAGGCTGAGCATCGCGACCACGCTGAGCGACACCAACAGCAGCGCCGACACGATGTTGGGGATGACCTCGCCGATCGACTTGGCCATCACTGCGACGTCGTCGCCGACACGCGAGAGCAGATCGCCCTTCCCGACGCGTTCGAGCGTGCTGACCGGCAGGTGCAGTGCGCGCGAGAGCACGCGTTCACGCAGCGTCGCGAGCATGCCTTCGCCCAGCTTGCTGATCAGGTACGAGCCCAACGCGGTGAACACGCCGCCGACGATCGCAGCCACGGTGATGATCACGACGACGGTGACGATCGTCGACGTCGGTGCACCCTCGGTGACCCGGTCGACCAGGATGCCGAACACGTACACCGGAATCAGCGACATCGCGGCGGCGACGGCGCTGACCAGGAGCGTCAGTGCCGCGAGGCCGCGTCGGGAATTCAACTCGTTCGACAGATAGGCCCAGGACCGTGTGCCCGTGGCGATCGGAAGCAGTTGTTGCGTGGTCATCGGAGGACCGTCTCCTTGTAGCGAGCATCGCCGACGGCGAGGTCGTGATGGGTACCTTCCGCGACGACGCGTCCCTCGTCGATCACGAGAACTCGGTGCGTCACCGCCAGCAGCGCGGGGCTCGTCGTGATCAGAATGGTCGTCTGTGCGCGGGTGTCGTCGTGACGCAGTTCCCGGATGCCGGTCGCGATGGCGTGTTCGGTGACGGCGTCCACGGCCGTCGTCGGGTCGTGCAGCACGAGAACGGGAGCCGACATCGCCAGTGCGCGCGCGAGTGCGACGCGTTGGCGTTGCCCGCCGGACAGGCTGGCGCCGCGGTCCGTGACGGAATGGTCGAGACCCTTCTCGTGCATGTCGACGACGTCGGTGGCGGCCGACGCGGTGAGAACGCGACCCAGATCCTGCCTGTCGCTCCCGGCTGCGATGTTGGTGCGCAGGGTGCCGGCGAACAGGTCGGTGTTGTGCGGTTCCACGAGGACGGTCTTGCGCACCTCGGGCAGTCCGAGACCGTGGATGTCGAGGCCACCGATCGTGATGGATCCGAGGTAGTCGTCGGCCCCGAGCTGGCCGGACAGCACGGCGGCCAAGGCCTCGCCGTCCTGCGCACGGAGCGCGACTACGCCGAGCAACTCCCCGGGCGCCGCCGAGAGATCGACCCCGTCGAGCGAGCGATACGTGACGCCTTTCACCGCGAGGTCGGTCGCGGACGGCTTCTCGGAACCACCTTCGGCGAGAACATGATCGGCGCCGAGCACGAGCGCGAGTCGGTCCGCGGAACCGCGCACGACGGCAGCGACGCCCGGCAGCCGGGACATCGTCGTCAGCGGCTCCATGACGAACTGCGACAGGCCGACGACGGTGATGAGCTCACCGACCGAAATGCGCCCTTGCAGCGCGAAGAATCCGGCCATGCCGGCGACACCGACCGACAGCAGCGCGCTGACCGTCGTCGAGAATCCCAGGTAGACGCTGTTGGCCTTGGCCATCTTCATCGTCGCCGTCAACGCAGTCCTGCTCGACGCGTGGAAGCGCGTCGCCGCGGCGTTCTCGGCTCCGATGCCGCGCAGCGGACGCACGCCGCTGACGAGATCGGTGGCCATGCCGGATACGCGCGCGACGGTGGCCTGCTGCTGCGTCGCGGCCCTCGTCAGCAGCGGGGCCGCGCGTTGCAGCAGGAACATGATGACCGGAGTGCCGATGAGCACCGCGAGACCCAGTGGGATGTCGATGACCAGGAGTGCGACGGCACACACTGTTGCCGCCGTCGATGCCGCGACGGTACGGGCGATGACGTCGAGAATCCACGACGTCTTCTCGGCGTCGGACGTCGACACCGACAGCAGCTCTCCGGACACGAGATCGGTACGCACCCCGCGCGGGTGCAGCACTTTGCCTGCCACCTCGACACGCATGAGATGAGCCTCACGTTCGATGCCGACGACGATGATGCGCGCACCGAATCGGTAGGCGTACGACAGCACGACGAACAGCGCAGCCAGTCCGACCAGCGACAAGATCATCGCTCTGCCGTCGCCGGTGTCGATGGCACGGCCGACGATCAGACCGATCGCGACGGGCACCATCGTCTCGCAGAACTGGTGCACACAGAAGAAGATCGACGAGATGATCAGCCGCGCACGCTGGCGTCGAACACTGCGACGCAGGATCGCGCTGCCGGTCGTCGGCGAGTCACTGACGGAAGACACGGCCATCACGCCGCCGGGTGGGAAAAGTGCATTAGCCGACCCTAATCCATAGGGGTGTCAACCTGTTCATGCCCGAAAGTGGCGAGAGTGCGTCCGATTTACATAGAGTCGTGGCGCGACGAGCACAATCAGCTCTCGAATTGCAAGGTTCAACGAAGACGGAGATCACCATGGCCGCCAAGACGACCACCGACAACGACATCGCCGACGAAGACATCGAGCCCTTGGCCGACGAGACGGCAGTGCAGGCACAGCGCGTCGTCGCGGCATACGCGAACGATGCCGACGAGTGCCGCATGCTTCTGTCGATGTTGGGTATCGAACCCACTGCAAAGGTCGACTAGTTCGCCGCGGGGAACTTCCCCCGGCCTTCCATACCGATAAGGACAGTAGTGGCTGACGCCTCGCAGGGTTCGGATTTCGTCGTCGTGGCCAACAGGTTGCCCGTCGACCTGGAGAAACTGCCCGACGGCAGCACGCGGTGGAAGCGCAGCCCCGGCGGGCTCGTCACCGCGCTGGAACCCATTCTGCGGGCGAACAACGGCGCCTGGGTGGGGTGGCCCGGCGTTCCGGACGTCGACGTCGAACCGTTCTTCGAGGACGGGCTCGAACTGTGCCCCGTCGGTCTCAGCGAGCAGGAAGTCGCCGACTACTACGAAGGCTTCTCCAACGCGACGCTGTGGCCGCTGTACCACGACGTCATCGTCAAACCCGTGTACGACCGGTCGTGGTGGAACGCCTACGTCGAGGTCAACCGCCGTTTCGCCGAGATCACGTCGAAGGCCGCCGCGCAGGGTGCGACGGTGTGGATTCAGGACTACCAGCTGCAGCTCGTCCCCAAGATGCTGCGCATGCTGCGCCCGGACCTGACCATCGGGTTCTTCCTGCACATCCCGTTCCCACCCGTCGAGCTGTTCATGCAGATGCCGTGGCGCACCGAGATCGTCGAAGGACTGCTCGGCGCCGACCTCATCGGCTTCCACCTTCCCGGTGGTGCACAGAACTTCCTGTATCTCGCCCGCCGGCTGGCAGGCCAGGTCACGTCCCGCGGAACCGTCGGCGTGCGGTCGAAGCTCGGGTCCGTGCAGGTCGGATTCCGCACGGTGCGCGTCGGCGCGTTCCCGATCTCCATCGACTCCGGCGACCTCGACGAGAAGTCGCGCTCCAAGGCCGTCCGCGATCGGGCGAAGCAGATCCGCAAGGAACTCGGCAACCCGAAACGCATCATGCTCGGCGTCGACCGGCTCGACTACACCAAGGGCATCGACGTGCGGCTCAACGCGTTCCGTGAACTGCTCGAAGAGGAGCGCGTCGATCCCGTCGACAACATCATCGTTCAGCTCGCCACACCGAGTCGCGAACGTGTCGAGAGCTACAAAGCGATGCGCGGCGAGATCGAACAGCAGGTCGGCCGCATCAACGGTGAGTACGGACAGGTCGGGCATCCCGTCGTGCACTACCTGCACCGCCCGATCCCCCGCGACGACCTCATCGCCTACTTCGTGGCCGCCGACGTCATGCTCGTCACCCCGCTGCGTGACGGCATGAACCTCGTGGCCAAGGAGTACATCGCGTCACGCAGCGACCTCGGCGGTGCGTTGGTGCTCAGCGAATTCACCGGTGCTGCAGCCGAACTGCGTCAGGCATACCTGTGCAACCCGCACGACCTCGACAGCGTGAAGGACGCCATCGTGGCCGCGCTGGAACAGGCCCCCGAGGACGGGCGTCGACACATGCGGGCGATGCGTCGTCAGGTGCTGGCGCACGACGTCGACCGGTGGGCCCGTTCGTTCCTGAATGCTTTGTCCGATGAGGCGGCTTCGCCGCATGTGAGCGCGAATGTAGAGCGGGCTATACATTCGCACTCACGGACCTAGATGGGTTCGAGGCCGCTCACCAGCCAGCGACCATCGACGTTCTCCATGCTCATCCGCACCCGACTGCCGCTGCTGGCGGCGTCGGGCGCATCGGAGCTGGTGGTGATCTGATTCAGGAACAGCAGCACCGTCGCGGTGTCCGGCGCCGCATCGACGACGGACGCGCCCTGCACCGTCACCTGCACCGTCAGTGACTTCTCCTTTGCGCCGGGCGCGATGACGCTCGTGACGAGCGCGCTGTACTCGTCCTTGAAATCACCCGTCAAACCGTCTGCGGCAGAGGCCAATTGCTGGTCGACGCCGCCGAAGTCGTACGCCAGCATCGCAACGGCCTGCGCGCTCGCCGCCGTCACGGCATCCGTGCGCGCCTGCTCGGTCCGTTCGTTCTGACGATAGTGGTAGAACAGAACACCGACCCCGGCGGCCAATCCGAGAACCACGACGACAGCCAAGGCACGCAACACATTTCGGTTCACGGTACGAACTCCACCCTCGACGCCGTCATGACTCCGTCGTCGTCGACGACGGTGACACGCAGCCGAAAGTCCCGCGGCTCGGGTTCCGCCGCGTCGGAGTTCTGCACCATCGCCCGCGCCGCGACGAGAACGTCCGCGGAATCCGCAGTGCTGCTCTCCATTCCGGCTTCGATGATCTCGCCGTTCGAGTCGACCCGCGCCTGTTGCACGACCTCCACGAAAGGCCCTTCCCTACCCTCGAATTCGGCCTTGAAGTCCCCGCTCGCGCCGGCCAGAAGCCGATCGACGTCCTGCTGCGCGGAGTCGGGATGAATCGTCGTCAGATTCAGCACGGTTTGGCGCGCGGTCTGCACGAAGCGCTGGTTGCGTTCGTCCTGCGCAGCCGCCGACCGCACGGCGTAGGACAACGAGATGCCGGCAGCCAGCAACGCGAGAACCACGACGAGGAACAGGGCCGGAAGGAGGCGTCGGCGACGCGGTATCTCGCGAGCCTCCGCGACGGGTTCCACGACGGGCACTTTCTCGACGACCGGCACTCGCTCGAGGACCGGCGACGCCGTCGCCCCCGAGGGGCCCGCAGGACGAACCGCGCGACGACGCGGACGCCTCGGCGTGAGGCCTTCGTCCGGTTCCATAACGACCTTCCTCGTCGGTGCTGTCTGTTGGCATGCTAACTAGAACATGTTTTCAGTGGGCGCGGATCGCCGTTTTGCACGCCGAACCGTCATGAACGCAGTCGAATCTGGAACTCGTTCTCCAGGCTGATAGCCTCGACCATCCGGCTGTTACGCGAGAGGATCTTTCGAGATGGCACACACGCTGACCTGGCACGACGACGTGAGTCGTCAGGCCAGGGTTCTGTCCTGCACGTTCCGGCTGGCGCTCAAGCCCGCGTTCACGATGTGGCCGCTCACCGACCGCGGAATCCGGGCCATCGGCCAGCTGGATCGCGCCGTCGACAGACTCCCGAAGCCGCGACGCGTGACGATCGAGCAAGTTGCTCTCGGCGGCGTGCCGTGCGAGAAGACGACGCATCCCCGCGTCGCCACCGGTTCGCTCGCCGGTGCGACGGTTCTGTACTTCCACGGCGGCGGATTCGTGTTCTGCGGCTTGGCAACTCACCGTAGCGCGTGCGCGACGATAGCCGCACGCGCAGGACTCCCCGTCTACTCCGTCGAGTACCGCCAGATCCCCAAGGGCGGCATCGGCACCTCGATCGCCGACGCCATGCACGCGTACCGCGCTGTGCTCGACGTCGCCGCCGACCCGTCCAAGGTCATCGTCGCCGGCGACTCCGCGGGCGGGTATCTCGCGATGAAGGTCGCCGAGATCGCCGTTTTGGAAGGCCTGACTCCGCCCGCCGCGGTGCTCGGGTTCTCGCCGCTGCTGAACCTCGACCTGAAGAGTCACCCGCGCGCGTTCATGAAGAAGGACGCGTACCTGCCGATGAAGCAGGTCCTCGCCCTCGAGGGCCGCTGGCTGAACGGTCCCGACGCCATCCCGGGGGCCGCGTCGCCGATCGAAGCGGACCCGTCGGTGTTCCCGCCGGTCTTTCTGTCGACAGCGCAGTACGAGCTCATGCGTCCCGACGTGGAGGCGATGACGCGGACGCTCGCGTCGGCAGGCAAGACCGTCGAGACGCATGTCTGGAAGGGACAGGTGCACGCCTTCCCTGTGTTGGCCGGTGCTTTGCCGGAAGGCCGGACCGTGCTCGACCTGGCCGTCGCCTTCGCCGCCCGTCACCTCTGACACCTACCCGACCTCCTGCTGCCCCGTCATGAGTCCCTGCAGACCGTCGGCACCGGCGAGCCCCGGCTGGCTGTAGGTGGTGCCGTCGGGCGCGATGTAGGTACCGGTTCGCGGGTCGTACGGCCTCGCTGACGAAGAAGCGGGTGCGACACTGCTTTGACCGCTGGGGAATTCGGTGTACGACGGTTCGTCCTGCTCGATGGGTCCGTACGGAGGGTTGTTGCCGAGCGGCACGTAACCGGCATCGCTGCGGCATATTTCGGGTGTCGGGGCGCGTCGGCCTGGCACTTCCATGCACGGCAGGTTGCGGGCTCCGCGGACAGCGGTGCTGTCGTTCTGGGCGACCTTGCAGAACAGGTCGGGTGGTGAGTCGGGGACGGAGACGTCGTTCGGGTCACGCCGCTGGTCGGCAGGCAGAAAGCCCGTCGTGCAGGCGGGCGGATCGTTCACTTCGAGCTGGAAGTCGACGATGGCGCCCTCGTCCGGCGGACCGCTGCCCGCCGCCGTCACCAGCGCCGCCGTAATCGGTGGGTACAGCACGAGAATCTGCTCGATCCCCGCGTTGTAGATGACCCCGACCTGCCCGACGCTGACGAGGTTGGCCAGCAGAATCGGCAGCGTCGGCTGAAGTTGTTGGAACAGCTCGTTCGCGGTCGACGCCGCAGTAGGCCCCTTCTGGATCACCGACCGCAGAGTGGGATCGCTGGCACGCAATTGGTCGGTGAACGTCGCGAGAGCAGTCGTCCACGACCGAATCGCATCACTGCTGACGACCTGGCCGTCCAGCAACGGTCCGGCTTGGTCCAACAGAATTTTCGTCTGTTCGGAATTTGCATTGGCCTCCTGCACGAACAGACGCGTCGAATCGATGAAGCTCTGCAGATCCGGGCCCGTTCCGTTGAAGGCCTGAAACGACTCGTCGACGACGGTACGCAGGCGTGTGTCGGAGATGCTGCGCAGCAACGCATCTGCTTGATCGAGCATCGGTCCGACGTCCTGTGGCACGGACGTGCGCGAGGTGGGAATGACGTCACCGTTCTGCAGGGTTGCACCGCCTCCACGAGTCGGCACCAGATCCACATACTGTTCCCCGACCGCAGAAACGCTCTTGACCTGAGCGTCGACGTCGGCAGGAATGTCGACGCCACTGTCGATGGACAGATCGGCGTCGACGCCGTCGGGAGTCAGCGCGACCGTCGTCACCTCTCCGACCGTCGTGCCGCGGTAGGTGACGTTCGCGTGCGGGTACAGGCCTCCGGTCGTCGGCAATTGCACTGTGACGCTGTACCTTCCGATGCCCGCCATCGCAGGCAACCCGACATACCTGGTCGACATCACGACGAGTCCGATGACCGTGAGGATCGAGAAGACGATCAACTGAATGCGTACGAAACGTGTGAGCATCATGGCGGGAACCCCTGCCCCGGCAGTTCCACCGGCGGAAGGCCCGGAATTCGAATCGTCGGAGGCTCCAAGGGTCCACGCAGCGGATCATCTGCGGACGCGGCCGTCGGCGCGGCCTGGGTTCCCAATGCTCCCTCGAGGCCGGCGATCCTGCCTGCCAACGGTGTTCCCGTCAGGAAGTTCGAATCCAGGCGTGGCAGGGACAGGTCGATCGTCATCGCGAGATTGGCGTAGTCGCCGCGGATGACGTTGTCGATGCCTTCCTGTGGGAACGGGTAGGTCAGCAGCACCGACAGCACCTCGGTGAGCGCGTTGCCCGAATCGGCGAGTGCCTGCAGCACCGGCGTGAGGCTCGCGACGTTGGTCTGCAGATCTGCGCCCGACGTGTCGATGACCCGGGTCACGACGTCGCTCAGCCGCCCGAGCGACGTGAAAGCCGACGTGATGTTCGGCCGTTCGGCCGTCAGGACGTCGAGCGCAGGCGGTACCTCGTTCAAAGCCTTCGTCAGCGTGGCACGTTGGTTCTCGACGTTCACCGAGAGCCGGTCGATGCCCTCAATCGCCGCGATGATGTCACCGCGCTGGGTGTCGAGGCTCGTCACGAGGTCGTCGAGGCGCGGCAGGAGATCGCGCACCTTGTCCTCGCGACCTCCGATCGCGTGATTCAGTTCGGTGGTGATGTCCTGGATCTGAGCGAGACCACCGCCGTTCAGTACGACGGACAGCGACGACAAGGTCTGTTCCGTCGTCGGATACGCCCCTGCCCGATCGAGTGGAATCACGTCACCGTTCTCCAGACGTCCCTGCGGATCGTCCGGCGCGACGAGTGCGAGATGCTGCGAACCCAGCAACGACGTCTGGCCGATCTTCGCGGTCACGTTCTCGGGCAGTGCGACATCGTCGTTCAGCGAGACCGTCACGAGCGCGTGCCAGTCCTGCACGACGATGGCGTCGACGCTTCCGACGGTGACGTCGTCGACCATGACGGGCGAGTTCTGGGACAGCGTCGTCACGTTCGGCATCTCGATCCGTACCTGGTACGAATGTTCGCCTCGCCCTTCGGTTCCTGGTAGCGGAAGCGAATTCAGCCCGTCCCACTGGCACGCGGACAGACTGAGAACCAACGCGGCGGCGGTGAGCCCCTTCGACAGCACGTTCATCGCCCACCTCCCAACAGGTCACCCAGACTCGGAACCCGAACCGTCGGCATCTCGGGCAGCGGCGACGGCGCAGGGGCCGGGGCCGGGGCCGCCTGCTCGAGACCGGGCTCGGTGTAGACGATCTGATCGGGGTACGCGTCGACACCACGAGCCGGATTGGTCAGCAACGCAGGGTAATTGAACACCAGTGTGCTCAGAACTGGTCCGAGGTATTGCTTGCACAGATCGGCACTGCGCTCGCTCGTCGCGTTCTCGACACCCGCGACGGCACCGCAGATGAAGTTGATCGGGTTGCCGAAGTTGTTGGCTGCGATCGCTCCCGTCAGCGTTCCCTGCGCAGGCTGGTAGATGTTGTTGAAGTTCGCGAGCGCGTTGGGTCCGGAATGCAGGATGCGCTCGATCTCCGGCCTCTTCGTGGTCAGCACCTGCGTCGCGTCGGCGAGCCGGCCGACGCTCTCCACCAACGCCGACCGATTGTCGGTGACGAACCGTTGCACCTCGCCGATTGCGACGTCGAGATCGGCCATCGCCGTGCCGAATTCGTCGGAACTCTGCGCCAGCATCTCCGACACCGACGCGAGGCGTCCTCCGAACTGGACGATCTGTTCGTTGCTGTTCGACAATGCCGAGACGAACGCCTGCAGATTGCGAATGGTCGCGAACAGATCGGTTCGTCCGTCCGACAGCACTCGCATCGTGTCGGACAATTCCGTGAGCGTCGCCTTCAGCGCCTCTCCGTTGCCCTCGAGATTGTCCGCGGCGGTGTCGATGAACCGGCCTGCCGGGCCTTCCTGACCGACCCCATCGGGTCCCAACGCCGTCGACAACTTGGTCAGCTCGGTCTTGATCTGGTCCCATTCCACCGGCACCGCAGTGCGTTCCATCGGGATGGTCTCGCCGTCCGACAGCGTGGGACCACCCGAGTAGACCGGGGTCAACTGCACGAACCGAGCGGACACCAGACTCTGCGCGACGATGACCGCGGCCGCGTCAGCGGGGATGTCGACGTCGGAGTCGACGCGCATCGTCACGACGGCGTCCTCCTCCTGCGGATCGATCGACTCGATCCTTCCGACGGTCACACCGAGGACCCGCACGTCGTCGCCCGCGTAGAGTCCCGTCGTCGACGAGAAACGTGCGACGACGGTCGACGTGGTCACGTTCCGGTAGACGACGAACCCGACCGCGACAAGAGCAACGACGAGTACGACGGCACCTGCGAGCGTCAGTAGCTTTCTCATATCACTGCCCCGGCGGTTTCAGGATCGGAGGTGCATTCTTGGGCAGCAGGTCCTGCAGCGTCTGCGGCAACTGCTCCGGTGCGACGACGCTGTCCACCACCGCTTTCCACCACGAGCTCGGCAGAATGTTCTGGATGTACGCGTTGAAGAACGGCCCGCTCGCCACCGATTCGCCGAGTGCGCTGATGTAGGGTCCGAGGCCGTCCAAGGCGCCGGCGATGTTGTCGTTGTTCTTCTGCAGCACGGCGACAACGGAATTGAGCTTCGCGAGCGTCGGACCGATCTGCCCCTCGTTCTCCTGCACGAAGGCGGTGAGCTGACGCGACACCGCCGAGATGTTGGTGATCAGTTGACTGATCGCGGTACGTCGTCGATCCAGTTCGCCGAACAGCTCGTTGCCGTCGAGCACCAATTGGTTGATCTGACCACTCCGGTCGGCGAGGATGCCGGTGACGCTCTCCGCTCGATCCAGCAGTTGCTGCAACGTCTCGTCGCGCGAGTTGATGCTGTCCGACAACCGGGTGATGCCGTCGAGCGCGGCGCGCAGTTCGGGTGGCGTGTCCGCGAACGTGTCGGAGGCCGTGTCCATCGCATCCGCGAGTTGGGTCGTGTTCAGGTCCGACACGGTGGTGCTCAGATCGCCGAGCGCGTCGGTGAGCGAGTACGGCGACGTGGTGCGGCTCGAGGGGATGGTGTCGTGGACGTCGATCGTTCCGGAGCCGTCGGGCATGACCCTCAACGACTTTCGGCCGAGAATGGTGTTGGTCTTGATGTCGACCCGGGTGGCGTCGCCGAGTTCGATGTTCTCCGCCACCGTGAATCCGACGCGTACCTCCTGGCCGGCCAGGGCGATGTCGTCGACTTTGCCGACGGTGACCCCCGACACGGTCACGTCGTCGCCCACCATCAGTCCGCCTGCGTCGGTGAAGAGCGCCGAGAATCGGGTACCACCGGACAGGAACGGAAGTCGGTCGTACTGCAGCGTCGCCACGACGACGCAGACGGCGAGGACGATGCCGATCATGCCGATCTGGACGGGATTCCTAGTTCGCTCCATTGATGTTCGCGCACCTCCCCGTGTCCTGTTTGGCGGTCGGGACGAGAAGCGTCTGCCCGTCCGGCCCGGACAGTTTGAAGGTGTTGGAGCACAGGTAGAACTGGAAGAAGCTGCCGTAGGACCCGACGCGAATCAGTTTCTTGTAGTCGCTCGGTAGCCGTGTAAGCACGGCATCGATGTCACCGCTGCCCAGATCGAGTTGTGTCGCAGTGCGATTGGCCTGCGCGATCATCGACTGTATGTCCGGACGCGTCGCCTGCAGCAGGCCCGCGAGGTCGCCTGCGGCACCGTCGATGCGCGGAATGGCGTCGCCGATAGGGTCCTTGTCCTGCGCAAGCCCGCTGATCAGCTGGTGTAGAGAGTCGATGGTCGTCTCGAACTGCTCGCCTTGACTGTCGATGGTGCCGAGCGTGGTGTTCAGGTTCGTGACGACGTCGCCGATCAGTTGGTCGCGGTCGGCCAGAGTGTTCGTGAACGAACTGGTGCTACCCAGCAGTGATACCAACGTGCCACCCTGACCTTGCAACACGTGCAGCAGCGCCGCGGACAGGTCGTTGATCTGCTGCGGATCGAGTCCGCGCAGAAGGGGTTTGAATCCACCGAGCAACAGATCGAGGTCGAGTGCGGGCGACGTCTGTTCGACGGGAATGGTTCCGCCGTCGGGCAATTCGGTCGCTGCGCCGGGACCTTCGAGCAGTTCGAGATACCGGTCACCGACGAGGTTCTCGTACCGCACGGTCGCGGCGGTGCTTGTGAGCAGTGGGTACGTCGAGTCGACGTCGAAGTCGATCTCGGCCCGGTTGTGTTCGCCGACGCCGACGCTCGTCACCGAGCCGACCGGCACGCCCGCGATACGGACCTTGTCGCCGGTCTTCAGCCCGGACGCATCGGTGAAGACCGCGGAGTACGCGTCGGTACTGCCGAATCGATACTGGCTGAACACGAGTGCCAGCGCCGCGAAGATCACCGCCATCACGAGCGCGAAGATCGACAGCTTGACCGTGTTCCCTCTGATGGCAGGTCTTTTCACGGCCACGCTCCTGCGAACAGGAACTGGAAGATGGTGGGCACGTCGACCGACGGCTGCGTCGTCGGAACGTACGGAGTGTCACCGGTATCGGCGACGACGAACGGCGCCGGTGCCTGCTTCGGATCGAAATCGGGTAGCCCGTAACAATTGGGGCCACCGGTCGCGGCGATCTTCGGCAGATCCTTCTCCACCGTGTAGGCCGGATCGCCGAGCAGGAAGCTCGAACTCAGTGCGATGGAGGCCTTGTCGCCCGCACCGGCGAGCGGGCCGAAGGCCAGACGCCCCTTGTTGAGACCGACGATGAAGCAGGTCAGTTCGGGTGAGTACTCGTCGAGCAGGGTCGTGGTGGCGGTCAACGTGTGCAGCGCGGTCTCGAGGGGCTGTTCGTTCTCGGTGAGAACCTGGTTCGACGTGTCGGCGAGCCCGGTCACGTTCATGAGCAGCAGATCGAGGTTCGCCTGCTCGGCGACGATGGTGTTGCTCGTCGTCGTCGCATTGTCGAGCACGCGCATGAGATCCGGCGTCGCGTCGGCGTAGACGTTCGTGACCACTGCGGCCGCCGCCAGATCTCGTTGCAGTGCAGGCAGACTCGGATTGATCGTGGCGAGATACTCGTCGGATTCGGCGAGCAGCTCGCCCAATTCCTCACCTCGTCCACGCAGCGCCGACGACACCGCGCCGAGCGTCGCGTTCAGCTTCTCGGGCTCCAACTGCTGCAGCACGTCCGAAAGATGTTGGAACAGCGTGTTGAACTCGACGGTCACGTTGTCGGCGGAGATGACCGCACCGGGCACCAAGGTCTGAACTGACGGGTCGGGTGGCACGACGAAGTTCACGTATTTCGCGCCGAACACCGTCGTCGACTTGATCTCGACGGCAGCATTGGCCGGAATCATCGACAGCGTGGACGGATTCATGTCGAGCTGAAGCCGCGCCATGCCGTCCTGCTGCGAAATGGACGCCACCCGACCGACTTCCACTCCCCGGAGCTTCACTTTCGCCTGTGGATCCATGACGAGACCGGCGCGCTCCGACGTCACGGTGACCGGCACCGTCGACCTGAATCCTCCGGAGAAGATCGTCAGCGCGAGTCCGACGACGGCGACGAGACCGAGGACGAGGCCTGCAGCGGCAAGTTTCTTCATGACGCGCCTAGCCCGACAGGTTGAAGTTGCCCGAGCTGCCGTAGATGGCGAGCGAGATCAACAAGGTGACGGTGACGACGGCGATCAGCGATGCGCGGACCGCGTTCCCCACGGCGACGCCGACGCCGACCGGGCCACCGCTGGCGGTGTATCCGTAGTAGGTGTGAATGAGCATGACTGCCAACGCCATGACGATGGCCTGGGCGAACGACCACAGGATGTCGGTGGGGATCAGGAACGTGTCGAAGTAGTGGTCGTACACACCGGGTGACTGACCGTAGATGATCACCGTCGCGAACCGGCTCGCCATGAACGATGCGATCACTGCAAGGGAGTACAGCGGCACGATCGCTACCATTCCGGCGAGTACTCGCGTACTGACCAGATACGGAATCGACGGAATGGCCATCGATTCGAGCGCGTCGATCTCCTCCGAGACGCGCATGGCTCCGAGCTGTGCGGTCGAACCGGCGCCGATGGTGGCCGCGAGTCCGATACCCGCGATGACGGGAGCAGCGATGCGCACGTTGATGAATGCCGCGAAGAACCCGGTGAGCGCCTCGACGCCGATGTTCCCGAGCGACGAAAAGCCCTGAACCGCAATGGTTCCACCGGCGAACAGAGTCAGAAATCCGACGATGACGACGGTTCCGCCGATGACCGCGAGAGCACCGGACCCCATGCTGATCTCGGCGACGAGACGCAGCGTTTCCCTCTTGTAGCGCACCGCTGCCCGGGGAACCGATCCGAGTGCGCGCCCGTAGAAGATGGCCTGCTCCCCCAGCCGGTCCGCCGAGCGCGACGCGCCGGACAGTCGCCGGCGCGCGAGCGGGAATCGACCTGCTGCAGCGAGAGCCATTCAGCGCCGCCTCATCCGGCCGTCAGCTTGATGCCGACGGCCGTGACGACGACGTTGACCACGAACAGCGCCATGAACGCGAAAACGACGGTCTGATTGACGGCGTCGCCGACGCTCTTCGCGCCGCCCTTGACGTTCAGACCGAGGAAACAGGCCACGAGTCCGGCGATCATGCCGAACAAGCCGGCCTTCACCTGAGACACGATCAGTTCGCCGAAACCGGTGAGCAGCGTTATGCCGTTCACGAACGAACCGGGGTTGACGCCTTGTAGATACACCGAGAACACGAAACCGCCGAGAATGCCGATGGTGCAGACCAATCCGTTGAGCAGGAGGGCAATGACCGTCGACGCCAACACCCGTGGCACGACGAGCCGATGAATCGGATCGATGCCGAGGACACGCATCGCGGCGATTTCTTCGCGAATCGTCCTGGCCGCGAGGTCGGCACAGATGGCCGTCGCACCGGCGCCCGCGACGATGAGCACCGTGACGATGGGACCCACCTGAGTGACGGCACCGAGCGCGGCACCTGCTCCGCTGAGGTCGGCGGCACCGATCTCCCGCAGCAGAATGTTGATGGTGAAGCTGACCAGAACCGTGAACGGTACGGCGACAAGGACCGTCGGCACCATCGACACCCGCGCGATGAACCACGCCTGGTCGACGAACTCCTGACGCTGGAACGGCCGGGAGAACACCGCCCGCAGCGTGTACCAGGACATGTCGAAGAACGCGCCGACCGCACGAAGGGGGATGACGAGAAGGTCGTTCATCAACCCTCCTCGAATAGTTCGTGACCGTGTCGAACAAACTAGAACACGTTCATTTTCGTACGCATCGACCACTGACGGGGTGGAAACGGGGAAAGCCGCTATGTTGCCGTGACCTGCGGCTGATCCAATGCCAGTGCAGCCCCGGCCGAGAACGTGCGCCCTGGATCGCGATCGTGGAAGTACGCGCCGAGGTGCGTGGCCAGCGTGTCCGGCGTCCATGCGTCCGCCGACGCGTCGAAACGCTGTTCGACGACGGGAGCAGCCATCAACGCGACCATCGCGCCGTAGACGACGAAGAGTTGGCCGTTCACGGCGTCTGCGGCGGGTGACGCCAGATAGCGCACGAGCGCGGCGACGTGGTCGGGAGACAGCGGATCGACCTGGCCGTCCGGGGCGTCGCCGAACACGTTCTCCGTCATGGCCGTTCGCGCGCGGGGGCAAATTGCGTTGGCGCGCACGCCGTATCGGGACAACGCACGTGACGCCGACAGCGTCAGCGCGGTGATGCCGGCCTTCGCTGCCGCATAGTTCGCCTGGCCTTCCGGCCCGAGCAGGCCCGCTTCCGAGGACGTGTTGACGAGGCGTCCGTACACGGGTGCGCCGACCTGCTTCGACTGCGCACGCCAGTACGCGCCTGCAGTGCGGGTCAACAGGAAATGCCCGCGAAGATGAACATGGACGACGGCATCCCAGTCGTCGTCGGACATGTTGAACAGCATGCGATCTCGGACGATTCCAGCATTGTTCACGACGATGTCGACGCGTCCGAACTCGCGCTCGGCTGCCGCGAACATCGCGTCCGCGGTGGAGCGTTCGCCGACATCGCCCTCGACGAAGACTGCGCGCGCGCCTGCGTGCTTCACCAGGTCGATGGTCTCGTCGACAGCCGGGCCGGACGCGATGTCCCCCACAACGACGTCCGCGCCCGACTGCGCGAGCCCGACCGCCTCCGCGCGCCCCAACCCGGCCGCCGCGCCCGTGACGAGGGCTACCCGACCGTCCAATCGCACCGATTCGTCGAACACGAGTCACAATCTAGAACGTGTTCCTGCTCGAAAGCAAGCATCTCAGGCGCCCCACCCGAGCGCCGCCCGCGGACACGACGCGATGGCCACGTCGATCACTTTGCGTAGTTCCGGGCGCTCGGACGCGCCGGAGATCGACAGCTCGTCGTCGTCGTCCAGGTCGAACACCTCCGGGACCAGGCCCACGCAGACGCCGTTGGCTTCACAGAGATCACGGTCCACTTCGACCATCGTTCCTCCCGGGTGCCGCTTCGCGGCCCGTGCGCGGATAGCTGCACCCTGGGCCAACTTTCCGCGCACGGGCGCCGTAGACGCAATACTAGAACCTGTTCCACTTCGTGTGCAATGATTCGAGAACCCACACCATGCCGCCGGAAACGAGGCGCCGATGCACATCACCTACACCGAGGACCAAATCGCGCTGCGCGAAGAATTGCGCGCCTACTTCCGCACGCTGATCACCCCGGAACGCCGCGAAGCATTGAGTTCGACGTCCGGCGAATACGGCGAAGGGACGGTCTACCGCGACGTCGTCGAACAGATGGGCCGTGACGGCTGGCTCGCGCTGGGCTGGCCGACGGAGTTCGGCGGTCAGGCACGATCGGCGATGGAGCAACTGATCTTCACCGACGAAGCCGCCATCGCAGGCGCGCCGGTTCCGTTCCTGACCATCAACAGCGTCGCGCCGACGATCATGGCGTTCGGCACCGACGAACAGAAGTCGTACTTCCTCCCACGCATCGCCGAAGGCACACTGCACTTCTCCATCGGATACTCCGAGCCGGAGGCAGGCACCGATCTGGCGTCCCTGCGTACGACGGCAGTGCACGACGGCGACGACTTCGTGATCAACGGCCAGAAGATGTGGACGTCGCTCGTTCAGTACGCCGACTACGTCTGGCTCGCGTGCCGTACCGATCCGGAAGCCCGCAAACATCGCGGCATCAGCATGCTGATCGTCCCCACCGACGCCGACGGTTTCTCCTGGACTCCCGTCCACACCATGGCAGGCCCCGACACCAGCGCCACGTACTACCAGGACGTGCGCGTCCCGACGTCCGCGCTCGTCGGCGAGGAGAACCGCGGCTGGTCGCTGATCACCAACCAGCTGAACCACGAACGCGTCGCGCTGACGTCCGCAGGCCCGCTCGTCGCCTCGCTGCGGGAAGTCCGCGAGTGGGCACAGAACACCAAGAGGCCCGACGGCACACGCGTCATCGACCAGGAATGGGTGCAGATCGCGCTGGCCAGGGTGCATGCGAAGGTGTCGTACCTGGAACTGCTGAACTGGGAGATCGCGTCGTCCGCGTCCGCCGCGCCGGGCCCGGCGGACGCGTCGGCCAACAAGGTGTACGGCACCGAGCTCGCCACCGAGGCCTACCGCACGATGATGGAGATCCTCGGGCCGTCGGCGACGCTGCGGCAGGGATCGCCCGGCGCGCACCTGAGCGGACGGCTCGAACGTCTGCATCGGTCGTCGTTGATTCTGACGTTCGGCGGCGGCACCAACGAAGTGCAGCGCGACATCATCGGCATGACGGCCCTCGGCCTCCCCGCGTCGGCCCGCTGACACAGGTCACAGAAGGAGCATCAGTGGATTTCACGACGACCGAGGCACAGCGAGACCTCGCCGCCCTCACCCGCGACATCGTCGCGCGCTACAGCACCGACGACGTTCAGCGGCAACTGGATTCGCGTCCCGACGGGATCGATCGCGCGCTGTGGGGAGTACTCGGCACATCGGGGGTGCTGTCCGCGGCGACTCCGAATTCGGTCGGAGGCGACGGCTTCGGCGTACTGGAGGCCGCGTCGATCGCGGTGGAACTGGGACGCGGAATCGCGGCGGTCCCCTACGTCGCGCACTGGACCGCGGTGTCCGCGATCGCTCGGTTCGGCACCGACGAGCAGCGTCACGAATGGGCTGCACCTGCCGCACTCGGGTCGTCGATTCTGACGGTGGCTCTCGACGAAGACGACACGGTGAGCGCCCGGGAAACAGCTACCGGGTGGACCCTGTCCGGCACGATGACCTGCGTCGACAGCGCGCCCATCGCCGACGGCATCGTCGTCGCCGCGGTCGATGGCGTCTATCTGCTCCGGCCGTCGGACCCGGGTGTGGCCGTGACATCGCAGCACGGCGTCGACAATCGCAGCATCGGCGAATTGGAATTGACTTCTGTTGCAGTCGATTCCGTTCGGCGACTGGCCGAGTCCGCTGCCGCACAGCAGGTTCGCGCCTGGCTGACGCTTCTGACGTGCGCCTATCAGGTCGGGGTTCTGGAGGAGTCGCTCGCGGTCACGGCGAACTACGCCCGCGAACGGGTCCAGTTCGGCAAACCCATCGGCAGCTTCCAGGCCGTCGCACAGCGCTTGGCGGACGCGTACATCGACGTCAAAGGCGCACGTCTGACGATGTGGAAGGCCGCGTGGGCGGTATCGGCAGGACGCGACGCGGACGACGACGTCGCAGTGGCCAAATTCTGGGCAGCGGACGCCGGCCATCGCGTCGCTCACACGCTCGTTCACGTGCACGGAGGCGTCGGCCTCGACCGCGACCATCCCGTGCACCGCTATTTCCTCGCGGCCAAGCGTGCCGAATTCGCGTACGGCGCGGCGACGTCGACCCTGCGTCGACTCGGTGCGGCCCTGGCCGCAGTGCCCGCGTGATACGTAAGGGCACGGTTCGTAAATCGATTGGCAGCACGCAGCCAGATTGATACCGTTTCGGTCGTCGTCAAGTCGAAGTGAGGAGGAACGCAATGGTGGTCGTTCGGCGTACAGCACTGCCCTGGGCCCCGTGCGTTCACAGGGCTCCCCTGTTCATTCCTTAGCCGGCCCCGCACTCACGGGTCGGCCTTCGAAAGGCTTCCCGTGTCACTTTCCACATACGGTTTCGACTCCTATTGGCAATCCCTGTTCGAGAAGTACAGTTTCGACGGACTCCCCGGTCGCGTCACCTCCGTCTTTCGCGGATGGTGTGACGTAGCAACGGAATCGGGTACTACCCGCGTTCGATCCGGCAGTGCCGACGTGTGCACCGGCGACTGGGTCGTCGTCGGCACCGACACCGTTCTTCATGTACTCCCCCGGCGTACGGCGGTCGTGCGCGCATCTGCCGGACAGACGTCGGCGTCGCAGATCCTCGCGTCGAACGTCGATACCGTCGTCGTGACGGTGGCGGCGGACACCGAACTCGACCTCGGCCGCGTCGAACGTTTCGTCGCCTTGGCCTGGGCGAGCGGCGCCACCCCGATCGTCGCACTGACCAAGAGCGACAAGGCTTCCGAGAGCCGATACGCGGATGTGAGCGCTGCATCGCCAGGTGTTCACGTCGCCGAGCTCAGTGCATACACCGGGAATGGACTGGCCGAGTTCCTGACGCATCTCACCGGCACGATCGCGCTGATCGGCCCGTCGGGATCCGGAAAGTCGACACTGGCGAACAGAATGATCGGCGACGACGTGTTGGCCACCGGTCACGTTCGCTCCGGCGACGCGAAAGGCAGGCACGTCACCGTCCGACGCGAACTCGTGCCGCTGCCAATACCGGGAACCACCGTCATCGACACACCGGGACTACGGTCGGTCGGTGTGTTGTCGTCCGACGACGGACTTTCGGCGACGTTCTCGGACATCGAAGATCTGGCAGCACACTGCCGATTCGCCGATTGCGCACACCTGTCCGAACCCGGGTGTGCGGTACGCGAGAACGTCGATCCACGACGCGTCGCGAACTATCAGCGTCTCGTCCGCGAGAACGACTGGGCGACGACGCGGCACGACGTCCGCGCGAACCAGGCCCGGCTCGCGGAGGCGAAACAGATCTCGAAGGCGCAGCGTCAGCTGTACAAGAGCCGGAACCGGCCGCGACAGTCGCGCTAGTCGAACAGCGTCGGAGATTCCGGCTCGGCGGCTGCGGGCGCGGCCTGCTGCGTGGGCGACGCCTTGCGCACGACGGACAGCGTGGTCGTCCGGACCGACAGTCGGTGTCCGTCGTGGTGTTCGAGCAGCGCGAGACCCTGACGAATCTCCAGCACCTTCCAGGGGCCGGCATGCCCACTGGCCTGGACAAGGTCGCCCACTGCGATCTCGGAAGCCACTGCTCTCTCCATTCAGGTCGGTCGTCGTACCGACTTCTACCCTAGACCGGACAGGACGTCGTACCGGGCACAACCGGACCCGCGTCCTCGCGCGTCGCCGATTCCCGGACCGGTCGGTACGAAACGTCGCGACAAACCGCCGATTCGCCCGCTACGGGCCGGGGGAACCGACGATCTCACTAATTCGATTGGAGTACAACGACTTTCGTGTCGACTACGGGCTCGGCAATCCTCTACCATAGGCCGGTGCCTTCGTCTGTGACCCCAGCTGAAACCCTGTCCGTGGTCGTTCCAGCTCATAACGAAGAGTCCTACATCGGCTTCTGCCTCGAAGCGCTGCTCGCTCAGGGCGACGACATTCACGAAATCGTCGTGGTCGACAACAACTCGACGGATCGGACGGTCGAGGTCGTCCAGGCGTTCATGCGCACCGAACCGAAGATCACGTTGATATTCGAGGACAAGCCGGGCGTCGCGCATGCACGCAACGCAGGCTTTCGCGTCGCCAGCGGTGACGTCCTCGGTCGCGTCGACGCCGACACCCGCGTCACCGCAGGGTGGGCGCGCGCGATACTCGATTTCCTGTCCAGCGACGGCGCCCACATCGGCGCGATCACGGGCCTCAACCTGCCGTACGACTCGCCGGTTCGCGGACTCAAGGCGTGGTGGTTCGGCAGGCACCTGAAGAAGGGCAACGTCGGGGGCGGCCGCCTGGTCAAGAACCTTCACGGAGCCAACATGGCCATCCGAAAGACGGCGTGGCATCGCGTCGGACATCTGGTCAGTACCGACGCTGCCCTGCACGAAGACCTCGATCTGGCGTTGTGCCTCGGTTCGGTCGGCGTGGAGATCGCGCAGCTGTCCGACATGAACGTCGATGTGTCGCCGCGTCGAGCATTCACCCCGCCGTCGGAGTTCCACGAGTACATCGACTCCGGTATCCGCACGTTCACCCATCACGACGTCATGACGAAGGAGAAGCGCAAAGCCCTTCGTCTGCACTGGTGGTGGCACATTCTCGTGTTCGCCGTCTACCGCCCGTTCGATCCGATCAAGAAGCGCTACTCCGTGCGGCATCTGCTGCGTCCGGTGCAGACGCGCATGCTCCCGGTCACCGCGGAAGGCGTGGTCACCGTCGAAGCTGCGACGCGACGGGCCAGCTGAGCTACCGCAGCTTCTCGAGTCGGCTTACGGCCTCCTCGAAGCCGGCGACCAGCTCGTCGACGACGTCGGCGACGGGTCTGATCTCGTTCATGCGGCCGACGATCTGCCCGACGGGCATCGCTACCACCTTGGAGTTCCCCGCCCTGTCGATGCGTTGATGCGCCTCGCTGACCAGGATGTTCTGCAGCGGCATCGGTAGCGGATCGGGCGCATCCGGGGCGCTCCAAGCGTCGGTCCACTCGGTCTTGAGGAGCCGGGCGGGCTTACCCGAGTAGATCCGCGTGCGGACCGTGTCGCTCGACGACGCCGCCAGCAACGCCTCCTGCATCGCCGACGGCTTACCCTCCTGCCGAGCGCCGAGGCGGTATTCCGCGGTGGTCAGCCACGCCGATCCCATCCACACCCCCTGCGCACCGAGCGCGAGCGCGGCCGCGACCTGGCGTCCGCTACCGATGCCGCCCGCCGCCAGAACGGACGCGTCGCCTGCCACGGCCTCGACGATCTCGGGCAGCAACACCATCGATCCGATCTCACCGGTATGACCCCCTGCTTCGTACCCCTGAGCGATGACGATGTCGACGCCGTTCTCCACGTGTCGACGTGCGTGCTCGGCCTTGCCCGCCAGCGCCGCGACCGGCACCCCGTGCTCGTGCGCCTGTCCGATCACGTCGGTCGGCGGAGACCCCAAGGCGTTGGCGATCAACGCGATTCGGTGCTTCAGTGCGACGTCGACGTGTGATCGCGCAACCGAGTGCAACCATCCGAGCACGCCTTCGTTGCGCGCCGAATCCGCTCCCAGCGGCGGGATTCCGAGGTGTTCGAGCGTGCGATCCACGAAAGCCCGATGTTCCGGCGGTATCAACTGATTCAGATCGACGGCTGCGCCCTCGGTGGGTACCTTCGCCGGCATCACGATGTCGACGCCGTACGGCTTTCCTTCGGTGTTCTCGTCCATCCAGTTCAGTACTTCGTCGAGTTCGTCCGGGTCGTTGAAGCGCACACACCCCAGAACGCCCAGGCCACCCGCCCGACTGATCGCGGCCGCGACATCTTCCGACGGCGTGAAACCGTATATCGGATAGTCGATTCCGAACTTCTCGCAGAGATCTGTGTGCATTCAGCTGCCTCGTGTCGCAGTCGTCAGTGAGTTCGTCTCGTCGGCCGGGCGCGCCTCGGTCTGTTCGGACGCCCATCGGTAGTCCGGTTTTCCTGCAGGCGAGCGCTTGATCTCGTCGACGAACCACACCGCACGCGGAACCTTGTATCCCGCAATGACTTTCCGGGCTTCGGCGTCGAGTTCGGCCAACGAGGGCCGATTCTCACCGCGAGCCTGCACGACGGCGGCGACCGTGTGACCGAGGCGATCATCCGGCACGCCGACGACGATGGCGTCGAACACTTCCGGGTGCGATTTCAATGCGCCCTCTACTTCCTCGGGGAACACCTTCTCGCCGCCGGTGTTGATCGACACCGAGCCACGGCCCAACATCGTGACGGTGCCGTCGGCCTCGACCTGCGCGTAGTCACCGGGGATCGAGTACCGGACACCGTGGATCTCCTTGAACGTCGCCGCCGTCTTCGCCTCGTCCTTGTAATAGCCGATCGGGATATGCCCGTGTCGCGCAAGCAATCCCGTCTTTCCGGACCCAGGTTCGACGGGATGGCCGTCGTCACCCAGCACCGACGTCGACGCGTCGATTTTCACCCGCGGGCCACCCGTGTGCTCGGTTCCTTTCGCGACGACGCCGAGACCACCGAAGCCAGTTTCGGACGAGCCGATCGAGTCGGTGATCATTCGATTGGGCAGCAGTTCGAGGAATTTCTCCTTGATGCTCGGCGAGAACAGGGCTGCACTGCTTGCCATCAGGTACAGCGTCGACAGGTCGTACGGGGTGCCGTTCGGTCTGCCCGAGGTGAGGGCGTCGAGCATCGGTCGCGCCATTGCGTCGCCGGTGATGAAGATCAGGTTGATGCCGTGCTTGTCGACGAGCTCCCAGATCACGTGGCCGTCGAAATCGGGATGCAGCACGGTCTTTCCGCCACCGAACAAGCTCTGGAAGGTGGCCCACTGCGCGCCGCCGTGGATCATCGGCGGGATCGGCATTCGCGTCATGGCCGGGTTGGCGGCGCCCATTTTCGCGAGATCCCACTCGTCGTCGAGATATTCGCCCGTCATGAAATTGATGCCGCCTCCGAGCACGCGCCAGACGTCTTCCTGACGCCACATGACGCCTTTGGGACTGCCGGTCGTGCCGCCCGTGTACAGCATGTAGATGTCGTCGGGGCTGCGCTCGCCGAAGTCCCGTTCGGGAGAGGACTGCGCGAGCGCGTCGTCGTAGGTGACCTGTTCGCCGTCGCCGTCGATGACGACGGTCGTCGTCAACTGCGGGCACGTCGGCAGCACCGCAGCCACCTTGTCGCTGTAGCGCCCCTCGTGGATCAGAGCCACCATGTCCGAATTCTGGAAGATGTACTGTAACTCGTTCTCGACGTATCGATAGTTCACGTTGACGACGACGGCGCGGATCTTGAACACCGCGATCATCGCCTCGATCGCTTCGATTCCGTTGCGGCTGTAGACCCCTACCTTGTCGCCGGGCCCTACGCCCTGTTTCTGCAGGTAGTGAGCCAGCCGGTTGGTGCGGTCTTCCATCTGCGCGTAGGTGATCTCCCGATCTCCACACACCAGTGCGACCCGGTCGGGAACCAGGTCGATTGCATGCTCCACGAGGTCTGCGATGTTGAGGGCCACGCATCGAAAATAGAACGTGTTACTGTTTCTGGCAATAGCCGAGGATGGGGGATTTCGATGACTTCCACAGCGTCACCTACCGAGGCCGCGCACGCCCTCGTCGAGAAGCGCGGACACGTCCTGATCGTCACGATGAATCGACCCGAGGCGCGCAATGCGCTGTCCGGCGAGATGATGACGATCATGCGTGACGCGTGGGATCGCGTCGACTCCGATCCGGACATCCGCGTCGCCATCCTGACGGGTGCCGGTGGCGCGTTCTGTGCCGGTGCCGATCTGAAGGCGATGACGTCTACGCATCCCGGCGACAGCTTCCGCGGTGGTGGATGGGACCTGTCCAAGATCGAGGCACTGCTCAAGGGGCGACGACTGTCCAAGCCGTTGATCGCTGCCGTCGAAGGACCTGCTATCGCGGGCGGCACCGAGATCCTGCAGGGCACCGACATTCGCGTCGCGGGCGAGAGCGCGAAATTCGGTGTCTCCGAGGCACGGTGGGGCCTGTTCCCGCTCGGCGGCTCGGCGGTGCGCCTCGTTCGCCAGATCCCGTACACCGTCGCGGCCGATATCCTGTTGACCGGCAGGCACATTCGGGCCGACGAGGCTCTGCAGATCGGACTCGTCGGCCACGTCGTACCCGACGGCCAGGCGTTGACGAAAGCTCTGGAGCTCGCGGATCTGATCGCAGCGAACGGGCCTCTGGCCGTTCAGGCCATCCTGCGCACCATCCGCGACACCGAAGGGATGCACGAGAACGACGCATTCGAGGTGGACGCGAAACTCGGCGTCGCCGTCTTCCAGAGTCAGGACGCCAAGGAGGGGCCGAGGGCGTTCAGCGAGAAGAGGGCCCCGAGATTCGAGGGTCGGTAGGGCGCTCCGCGCACGGGTGCGTCAGCGCAGAATCGCCTCTTCCGGTGTTCCGTTCTCGAGAAGCGCGCTCACCGTCGCCGCTTCCATGCCCGGCGAACCGCAGACCAGGACCTGGTGGTTCGTGAAGGGTTCCTGCACGCCGATCACGTCGGCGAGACTGCCTTCCCAACAGTGTTCCGGCCCGAAAAATGCTGCAGCCGAACCTACCTCGGCTCGAATCGCGTCGTTGAAACGATCCGGCCCCCACGGGTCGTCGAGCTGATCGACGACGGGGACCACCGTCAACCACGGCAATTGCGATACCAGGATCCACAGCAGATCCGACGCGTACAGATCGCGCGGAGACCGCCCTCCGACGTACAGCGTGACGTTCGGCGGTGACGGCCTTTGCGACAGATCGAGGATCAACGAGCGCATCGGCGCCAAGCCGGTGCCACCGGCGATCATGACGACGTCACGCCCCGAGTCGTCGACATGCAACGCACCACCCGGGTCGCTCAGCTGCCAAACGTCCCCTGGCCGAGTGTCGTTGACGATCGAACCGCTGACCCATCCCGCGGGAACGGCCCGGACATGGAACTCGAGTTTTCCGTCGAGCGACGGGGGCAGAGCGGGTGAATAACGCCGCGAGACTCGTGGATTCTGGGGGACGACGACCTCGACGGACTGACCCGGACTGAACGGAACTGCGTATCCGACGAGACGGACCACGGCCAGATCGTTGCGTAGGCGGTGGTACTGAACCACCTCGGCGTTCCACGTCTGCATGGGCACCCAGCCTACAAGTGCGGCTGCGCACTACCAGGGATCGTGATGCACGCTCGACAGATCGACGCCGCCTGCCTGGAGCCGGAACTTCGTGGTGTTGATCATCGACGGCGAACCGACGATCTGAATGTCGCGCCCTTCCCATCGACCGAACTCGGCGACCGTCTGGCCGATCTGCCCGACGATCGGCGCGGTGTCGAAATGGTGGCCGTCGTGCATGTACCACCACGGGTCTTCCTCGGACTCGACGACGCCGACGACCGAAAGCCACGGGTTGGTCGACGCGATGTGCAGAAGCGTCGGCAAGTCGTACAGATCGCACGGATACTTGCCGGCGACGAACAGGTGCACGCGGGCGTTGTCCGTGCGCGACGCCATTTCCATCAGCTGCGCGCGGATCGGTGCGATTCCCGTTCCCGACGCGATCAGCAACCGGTCTCGGCCCTTCGCCGTGTGACGCGTCATGCTCCCCAACGGTGAGCCGAGCGTCCAGCGGTCGCCGATCGCGGTGTTCGCGACGATGGCCGGACTGACCCAGCCACCGGACACGCGTCGTACATGAAATTCGATCTGTCCTTCGGCGTTGGCCGGAATCGCGGGCGACAGGTATCGCCACATACGCGGCCGGCTCGGAATGGACACACTGACGTACTGCCCGGCGCTGTAATCCATGGGTTGGTCGAGTTGGAGGCGGACGATCGACACGTCGTCGAGCACGCGGATGTGATCGACGACGGTGCCGTGCCACATCGGCGGTCCCTCGTCGGCGTTCGCGCCGTCCATCATCGCTCCCGCGATGACGGCGATGGCTTCACGCCAGGCGGAGTCGACGTCGTCGGTCCAGAGTTCGGTACCCGCGAACTGCTCGAGTGCGGAGATGAGGGCGTTGCCGACCGCGGTGTAGTGGGCGTCGGTGACGCCGTACTTGCGATGGTCACGACCCAGTTGAGCGAGAAACGGAAGGACGCGATCGAGTTCTTCGAGCTGGTCGACGACATGCGCGATCGCGGAGACCAACCTGTCGCGCTGGACGTCCATCGCTGCGGGAAAGAAGTCGCGCGCCTCCGGGTTGCGGGCGAACAGGATCGCGTAGAACGAACTGGTCAGCTTCTCGGGCCCACCCTCGACCGCCGCGACAGCCTTGAACGAGGCTCTGACAAGCGAGATCGCGCGAGCATCCATTGTTCGAAGTCCCCAATCCGCGCCCAGACGCGGGAAGTCGGCATTCTCGATCACCGTCTGTCGAACGCGGAGATCGAAGGTCGATCCGGAGAGTGTAGCTCAGCACGGTGATGCCGACCGGACGAAAACAGACCGTTCACCCCTGTAACACAAGATTCTCCGAACGACCTCGCCGGATTCCGCGGACGAGCCGACCGTGCATTCGAATTCTCGTGCGGCGCATCGTTTTCGGGCTTCCACGTCCTGGCCGAAGGCCCTAGGATCTGCGGGGTCCTTCAAGATCGACTTCTGTACCGAGCGAAACGGGGGTTTGCGCATCGTGACTGTCGCTGTCGGGGCGAGCCTGCAAGACCGGAACGAAAGTAGACAGCACGAAGAGCTCGACCCGGATCGAGTGCGTCGACTTCGTGAATGCGCAGAATTCTTCGACGGCCCGGAGTTGGCGCACCTGCATCCGGGCCGCAAGGCCGAAGCGCTCACCGAGCTCGCGAACACCGGGACCTACCTGCAGACACCGGAGGAAATCCTCGTCGGCGCCAAACTGGCGTGGCGGAACCATGCGCGATGCGTCGGACGCAAGCACTGGCGCACCCTCGAGCTGATCGACGCGCGACACGCGACGACAGCGCACGAGATCGCCGACGCATGCTTCGAACATCTGCGTCGCGCAACCAACGGCGGAGCCCTCAAGTCGATCGTCACCGTGGGCCCACCGCCGCTGTCCGACGGCCGTGAATATCGCATCGTGTCGCCCCAGCTGATCCGGTATGCGGGATACGACGACGGCAGAGGAAAGATCACCGGTGATCCGGCTCACATCGAGCTCACCGAGCTCGCCATGCGGCTCGGGTGGCGTGGTGAAGGTTCACGGTTCGACGTTCTGCCCCTGATCGTGTCCACGCCGGACGAACCGCTGCGATGGTTCGAGATCCCACGCGATCTGATCCTCGAAGTCGACTTCGTCCACCCCAATTACCAGTGGTTCGCGAAACTCGGACTGAAATGGCACGCGGTGCCCGCGGTATCCAACATGGACCTCGAGATCGGTGGCGTCCGCTACCCGTGTGCGCCGTTCAACGGGTGGTACGTCAACACCGAGGTCGGCGCCCGGAACTTCAGCGACCAGGATCGGTACGACATGCTGCCGACCATCGCGAAGAAGCTGCGCCTCGACATGCGCTCCGACCGCACCCTGTGGAAGGACCGTGCGCTCGTCGAACTCAACCGCGCCGTGATCCACAGTTTCCGTGAGGCGGGCGCCTACATGGTGGACCACCACACCGTCGCGAAGCAGTTCGTGGACCACGTCGACCGCGAAGCCCAGGCGGGCCGCGCATGCCCGACGGATTGGACGTGGGTCAATCCGCCGATGTCGTCGGGCATCACCCCGACGTTCCACCGTCTGTACGACCCGCCGGACATGGACATCCGGCCGAACTTCGTGTCCCGTGGCGCATCGGGCTGCCCGTTCTCCTGAGCTGCGGGGGCCGGGGCTCGCTGCGGGGGGCATACCGCGGGCTTACCGCGCAGGTTGCTGCGAACGCGCACGTTGCAACCGGCGCAGCTGCTGCAACGTGCGCAGCCCGGGCAGAGAGAACGAAACACCGCGCCCACCGCGCACCTTTCAGCAAACGCGCACGTTGCAACCTGCGCAGCCCGGGCAGAGATGAACTGCCCTGGATCTGATGGAGACCTGGTTCAAGCCACTTCGCGGTCGGAGGTGGCGATCGAGCATTGCTGACGGTACTCGTTTTCATAGTCGACGGGCGAAACGTAGCCGATTGAGGAGTGCAA
>NZ_JABUCO010000038.1:0-29671 GCF_019835205.1 Rhodococcus sp. BP-261
CGTCGAGCCCCAACCCAACAGAACCCAGAACAGCATCCGCACCTCATGGGTGTACACCGGACGTCCCATCGCAACCATCCCTCAATGATCAGGCACGTTGCGATGACTGCTTGAGACCGCCTACATTCGCGCGCACGTGGCGTCAGCCGCCATTGATACGCGCCATGTCCCCGTCGTAGTAGTCGATCAACCTCTGATCCATCACTTTTCGCCACAGCGGCGGAACGAGCGCGCAGAAGATCATGACCGCGTATCCGGCCGGAAGCTGCGGAGACTCGTCGACCGTCCGTAGCGCCTGGTACCGCCGAACCGGGTTCGCGTGGTGATCACTGTGCCGCTGCAGGTGGTACAGGAACAGATTGCTCCACAGATGATCGCTGTTCCAGCTGTGGGTGTGGTTCGTCCGCTCGTACCGCCCCCGCTTGGTCTTCTGCCGCAACAGGCCGTAGTGCTCGAGGTAATTGGCGGCCTCGAACAGGATCACCGCGATGGCAGCCTGCAGAACGAGATACGGCGCAACCTGCCACCCGAAGATCGCGATCAACGCCGCGAACACCACGATCGACATGGCGAGCGCATTGAACAGGTGGTTGTGCGCGGTCCACGTCTTCTTGCCGACGCGATCGAGGCGCCTCTGTTCGAGCTCCCACGCCGACTTGATCCCGCCGAACATGCTGCGCGGCAGAAACTTCCAGAAGCTCTCGCCGTACCGAGCCGACGCCGGATCCTCGGGGGTCGCGACGCGTACATGGTGGCCGTGATTGTGCTCGACGTAGAAGTGGCCGTAGAACGATTGCGCCAGAGTGACTTTGGACAGCCAGCGCTCGACGTTCTCGCGTTTGTGACCGAGTTCGTGCGCCGCGTTGATGCCGACACCGCCGACCACGCCGACCGTCACCGCCAGACCGATCCGCTCCGGAACACCGAGCGGCCCGTGAGCCCACAGGTAGCACGCCGCGATCAATCCCGCGTACTGCAGTGGAATCAACAAGTAGAGGCACCAGCGGTAATACCTGTCGTTCTCGAGTGCTTCGGCGACCTCGAGCGGCGGGTTGGACTTGTCCACGCCGGCGAACGCGTCGACCAGGGGGACGACGATGGCGATGATGATGAGCCCCAGCGCCCAGAATGCTCCGGGGCCGAGCCACGTCACGAGACCCCACGCCAAGAAGGGGCTCAGCGGGATGACCAGACCCAACGGCCAGAGGTATCGCTTGGGGTCACGCCATCCGAAAGCGGGCGCAGAGGGGGTGGCGTTCATCGGGGCTGCACACCCCCTCGCCGTAAGTCACGCATGGAAAAAATTACCTTTTCTAACAATCGCATCGAATCTACTACTCTCCTGTACTTCGCCGCAGCCCCGTGGTGGGATTACCGAATCCGGCGCCTGTGTGAGGGGAACAACACATGAAGACCAGCGAATCGACGTTCACGGGCGTGCACGGGACACGGATCGTCTACGACGTCCACACGCCCGACAACGCGACGGGATTCCTCGTTCTGTCGCACGGTCTCGGCGAACACGCAGGTAGATACCGTGAGGTCGTCGAGCGCCTGACCCAGCTCGGTCTGACGGTGTACACGATCGATCACCGCGGCCACGGTCGTTCCGGCGGCAAGAGGCTGGAGCTGAAGAATTGGTCCGACTACATCACCGATCTCCACGAACTGTTCCGCATCGCGCGTGCCGAGCATCCTGACGGGAAGGCATTTCTCCTCGGCCACAGCATGGGCGGCGCGATCGCGCTGTCGTACGCACTCGAGTATCAAGCGGAGCTCGACGCGTTGATGTTGTCGGGGCCCTTCGCCGTGGTCGGCGACGACACCCCGAAGATCCTGATCACGATCGGCAAGGTGCTCGGCAAGATCGCGCCGCGCGTGCCGGTGCAGACGCTCGATTCGGCCGACGTCTCGCGGGACCCGGCCGTCGTCGCCGCCTACGACGCCGACCCGCTCGTGCATCACGGCAAGATCCCCGCCGGTGTGGCCGGCGGTCTCGTCGGCGCGACCGAGAGCTTCCCGACGCGGCTGCCCACCCTCACTTTGCCGGTACTGGTGCAGCACGGCAGTGAGGACAAGCTCGCCGACGTCGCGGGAAGCCGCATGATCGCCGAGAAAGCCGGCTCGAAGGATCTCACGATCGAGATCTACGACGGCCTCTATCACGAGATCTTCAACGAACCCGAGCGCCAGCAGGTGCTCGACGACCTGGTGGCCTGGCTGAAGCCACGCCTCTAGCGCTCGAAGAGTCGGGTTCCGTTGTAGTAGCAGACATCTCGTACCCAGTCGTCGCCGAGGCCGAGTCGCTGGACTGCGGTCAACGCCTCCGCGTAGGTGTACGGAATGTTGGGGAAGTCGCTGCCGAACAAGATGCGATCCTGCAGGTCCACCAGCCGTGACCGGCTGCTCGGTGGAAACGGCCACGCCGCCTCGGAGAAGTCGGTGAACGCCATCGTGGTGTCGAGTCGGACCTCCGAGTACGCGTCGGCGAGGGCGAGGAAGTCGTCGTACTCCGGCATGCCCATGTGTGCGATGACGAGCGACAGACGTGGAAAACGCTGCAGCAGAGCGCCGATCGGGCCGGGTCCGGTGTACGTCCCCGGTGCAGGCCCGGACCCGCAATGGATGACGACGGGTATCCCCGCGTCCTCTATCGCACCCCAGACCGGATCCAGCAACGGGTCGTTCGGCGAGTAGTTACCGACCTGGATGTGCGACTTGAAGATTCGCGCACCACCCGAGATGGCAGCGGCGACGTAGTCGCCGGCGGATTCCTCGGGATAGAAGGTCGCCGTGTGCACGCAGTCGGGCGTACGCTCGGCGAACTGTGCGCCCCATGCGTTGAGCCACGCGGCCATGTCCGGCTTGTGGGGATAGATCATCGACGTGAATCCGCGAACGCCGAACTCGCGCAACGTCTCCAAGCGCACGTCTTCGTCGTGGCGGTACGAAATCGGCCAGGTCATCCCCGTGAGGGGGCCTACCGCGTCGAAGTAGGCCCAGACCTTGTCCATGACGTTCTTCGGCATGAAGTGGGTGTGGACGTCGAAGATTCCGGGCAGGCCGAGGCCCTCCCAGAACGTCCGAACCTCCACGGTCTCAGCGGGCGACATGCGCGTCGAACCAGTCGAGCGTCTTGGACCACGCATCGGCCGACGCGTCGGCGTTGTACACCGCCGGGCGATCGTCGCAGTGGAATCCATGGTCCCCCTGGGCGTATCGGGTGATGTCGGTAGCCACCGGCGATGTGGCCGCGGCGGTGCGCAACTGTTCGACCTCCGAGGTGGGGATGCCCTTGTCCAGATCGCCGAAGAAGCCGTGCCACGGTGTCTGCAGAGCATCGGCGACGCTCAGCATCGTCGGATATCCGAAGCGGCCCTTGTCGATTCCGCCGCCGTAGAACGTTGCGGCGGCACCGAGGGGGCGTCGGACAGCGGTATGGAAGGCGACCGTACCGCCCATGCAGAAACCAACGATCGCGCACTGTGTCGGCTCGAACCCACGCACGGCCAAGCCTCCGAGCGCTGCGTCGACATCCGAGTCGACCTCGTCGGCCTTCAAGGAACCGATCGACGACATCGCGGCTTTCATGTCGGTGTAGTCGTGTATCTGCTTGTTCTGTCGGTGGAACAGATGCGGTGCGACCGCAACCCAGCCGGCGTCGGCGAAGCGTCGGCAGACGTCGACGATGTGGTCGGTGACGCCGAACGCTTCCTGGATCACGACGACACCGCCACGGGGTGCAGCGCCTCCGGACGGTTCACGAAAGGTGAGAGGAGTGGTCATACCTCGATTGGAGCACAACCCGGTCCGTGCGCAGGTCGGGGGTTTTGTAGGCTGCATCACACGTCATCACTCTGGAGAGGACACTGTATGCGCGCGGTACACATCACGAGGCTCGACGGTCCGGAATCGGTGGAGATCGTCGACATCGACGAGCCTGCGGCACGTGACGATGCGGTCGTCATCGACGTGCACGCCGCGGGCGTAGCGTTCCCGGATGCACTACTGACGCGTGGGTTGTACCAGTACAAGCCGGAACTGCCGTTCGTACCGGGCAGCGAGATCGCAGGTGTCGTACGTTCGGCTCCCGAGGGTTCAAGGTTCGCCGCGGGTGACCGCGTCGCCGCGCTGACCGGCCTGTCCGACGGCATGGCCGAGGTCGCAGTCGTGTCCGCCGACACCGTGTTCAAGCTCCCCGACGCCGTCTCGCTCCCCGCAGGCGCCGGCCTGCTCTTCAACGACCTGACCGTGCACTTCGCGTTGCGCGAGCGCGGAAGACTGACCGAGGGCGAGACCGTCCTCGTCCACGGTGCCGCGGGCGGCATCGGCACGTCGGCGCTGCGGATGGCACCGGTGCTCGGTGCGTCGCGAGTCATCGCTGTCGTCAGCTCCGAGGCGAAAGCCGACATCGCCCGCGCGGCGGGTGCCACCGACGTCGTGCTGGTCGAGGACGAGAACGGACGCGGCTGGAAGGACGCCGTCAAGGAGCTCACCGGAGGGAAGGGCGTCGACGTCGTCGTCGACCCCGTCGGTGGCGACCGCTTCACGGACAGCATCCGCAGCCTGGCGCCGTCGGGACGCGTTCTCGTTCTCGGGTTCACCGGCGGCGAGATCCCGACCGTCAAGGTCAATCGTTTGCTGCTGAACAACGTCGACGTCGTCGGAGTCGGCTGGGGCGCATGGTGGATGACGCGTCCGGGTTACCTCGCGACGCAGTGGGCCGAGCTCGAGCCGCTGCTCGCGTCCGGCAAGCTGACAGCGCCGGAACCGTCGGTCTTCCCGATCGAGAAGGCGGCCGAGGCCATCGCATCGCTCGAAAACCGCACGGCCGCAGGCAAAGTGGTACTACAGATTATTTAATTGGTCGTTCCTGCGGGCTCCACTCCTGCCTCAATCAGGTAGGACGACGCCCCTCGCCTGGGACAGGGCTGCCACCTCGGCCGGAAACACGTTCTTGAACACGAACGGGTCCGTGCCGAGAGCCCAGTCCGGGGCCAGTTCGATGGCGTATCTCTCGAAGTAGCCGAGCTGCTTGCCGACGAGAATCAACTCCTCCGGGCTCGACGTGCGGTACTGCTGGCCCATCCCGACGAGCGCCTTGATGAAGTCGGTCAAGCTGAAGTGCGCCAACGTATCCGACAGCATCGGAGCGAACACGGTCTGCAGGATCATGCCGACTTCGGCGTCGGTGCCGACGTCGTCGGACACGATGCCGAGTCGTTTCACGCTGCCCGCGAGACGGGTGAAGTCGCCGTCGATGACGGTGGCATGGAACAGATCCTGGAGCAGCAGTCGCCACTGCTCGTCGATCTCGCCCATGACGCCGAAGTCCAGGAATGCGACGCGGCCGTCGTCGAGCACCCAGACGTTGCCCGCATGCACGTCGCCGTGGAACAACCCGTGCAGGACGAGCGCTTCCATCCACACCTTGGCGGCGCGCCGCACGATCAGCTCGGACTCCACGCCGGGCGTGCATTGGTCCAGTGGCGAACCGTGCATGCGCTCCATGCAGATGACTCGGTTGCCGCAGTACTCGGTGATCACCTCGGGCGCGGTGACGAACTTGTTGTCGTCGAACGCGGAGATCCCCGCGCGGAACGCTGCTTGCCGACGCGCCTCGACGACACTGTCCAGCTCGGCGAAGGTGGCGGCATGCAGATCGACGATGATCGCCGACGCGTTGGCCGTGGAGAAGAACGCGATGTACTTCTCGAGAGCGCGCGCGAACACGTATGCGATACGCAGATCGACCTTCATGCGGTGGTAGATGCCGCGGCGCTGCACCTTCATGACGGCTTCCCTGCCGTCGTGCAGCACGCATCGATGCACCTGCGCGACCGACGCCGACGACAGCGGAACGTCGTCGAACAGCTGGAAGAGCTCGGAGGTGCTACGCCCGAGGTCGGCCTCGATGACGGATCGCGCCTGGGCCGCGGGGAACGGCGGCACTTCGTCGAGACATCGCAGGCAGGTGTCGGCGAGGACCTTGGGGAACAACCCGGGCGACGACCCCATCAACTGCCCGACCTTCACGAACGTCGGCCCGAGCGTGAAGAACGCGTCGACGACGCCTTCCGACGCATGGACCGCCCACCCGCGTCGCGGCCGTCCGATCCATTTGCCGACGGCGATCACCTGGTAGAAAACGAGGACAGCGCCGATCACGACGAGGCGGAGGAATTCGCGGACGCCGAACGTGCGCAGAGGAGGAGGTGAGACCCGTGTCGCCGTAATGCCGCTGGTCATGCCCACCCCTTGTGAGATTCTCCACATTTCCGCCATCCGAATCGCAGTCGACTGTACCTACCGGTAAGAGACGGTCACAGCCCACCCGGACCTGCGGAATGACCAGAAGAACAGGAGCGCACCATCTACCGCATTCGACCAGGCCGCGCTGCTGCCGCAGCCGCTCTCTTCGGTGTCGCGGGCGTGCAGTATCTGCTGGCGGAGGCGTGGGCGTCGAGCCGGTACGACGGGTACGACCATCTCCGCGACACCGTCAGTCAACTGGGCGTTCCGGCGTCTCCGGCGCATGTGGTCATGAACGCCGCGTTCTGCGTGTCCGCAGTGTCGGTGGCGATCGCAGGCTGGGCCTCCGCCCCTGTGCTGCGGCGTCGGCGCCGCCGGGTGTACCTGGGCGCAATCGCGGCGTATTCGGTCGGCAGCCTTCTCGTGGCCGCAGTACACACCAGCGCAGAGAACGCAGGTGTCCACGTGGCAGGCGCGATCGCGGCCATCGGTGCAGGCAATCTGATTCCGATCCTCGTCGGAACGGGCGTGCAGGACTGCCCACGCTGGTACCGGGCTGCGAGCATCGGTCTGGGGGTCGTCGGATCTGCGGGGTCGGTGCTACTGATCGCCGGCGTCGGTCCGGTGGGCTTGGCCGAGAGGATCGGGATCGACACCTTCGTCGGCTGGGAGATCCTCACCGCAGTCGCTCTGGTGCGTTCTGCCGTCAGCAGAAAAGGTGTCGATAGTCCGGCGGACACACGTCCGCACTCCTAGCCTGAGGCCATGGCCGACACGAACGGTATCGCACCGGTAGTGCCCCTGCGTCGTCCAGAGGACGCCCCGGAACCTCTCGTGCGCGACGGCATGGGCAAGGTGTTGCGTCGTCTGCGGCAGGACCAGGGACGCACCCTCGACGACGTGGCGTCGGAAGCCCGCGTGTCGACGCCCTACCTGTCGGAGATCGAGCGTGGCCGCAAGGAGGCGTCGTCGGAGGTCCTGTCGGCGCTGTGCGGCGCGTTGGAGATCAGGCCGTCGCACCTGATGATCTTGACGGGCCGCGAGCTCGCCGGGGCGTCGCCGCTCCGACGAGTCTCGCGTGGTCCGGCACCGGTGACGATGATGGCGGCCTAGTTCCTCGACTGTGCGATGTGGTCCGCGAGCCCGTACTCGACTGCTTCGGTCGCCGCGAAGATCTTGTCCCGGTCGGCGTCGCGCCGGAGGATCTCGGGGTTCTGCCCCGTGTGACGGGCGAGGATGGTCTCCATCTCCGAGCGGACGCGAACGATCTCGTCCCGCTGCAGCAACAGATCCGAGATGACGCCCTCGCCGCCGCCCGACGGCTGATGCAGCAGAACTCGTGCGTGCGCCAACATGATTCGCTTGCCCGCGGCTCCCGCCGCCATCAGGACACCGGCGGCCGACGCGGCCTGCCCGACGCAGAACGTCGACACGTCCGGCCGGATGTACTCCATCGTGTCGTAGATAGCCGTCATCGCCGTGAACGATCCACCGGGCGAGTTGATGTAGAGGCTGATGTCGGCGTCGGGGTTGTCGGACTCGAGATGGAACAGCTGGGCGATGATCACGTTGGCGACGCCGTCGTCGATCTCCGTCCCCAGGAAGACGACCCGCTCGCTGAGTAAGCGGCTGTAGATGTCGTATGCCCGTTCGCCGCTGTGCGTGCGTTCGACGACGGTGGGAATCGTGTACTGACCCATGAGAATCACAGCCCCACTTTCGGTTTCGATGCCGATGGTCTGATGTCGTCGAGCGTGGTGACGACGGTGTCGACGAGACCGTACGCGCGTGCCTGTTCGGCGGTGAACCAGCGGTCACGCTCGGAGTCCGCAGTGACGGTGTCGACGTCGTGCCCGGAATGCTCGGCATTGAGCTTGTGCATCAACGCCTTCGTGTACTCGAGATTCTCGGCTTGGATTTCGATGTCCACGGCGGTGCCACGAATCCCGGCCGACGGCTGATGCATCATGATTCGAGCGTGCGGCAGGCTGTACCGCTTGCCCTTCGTTCCCGCGGACAGCAGGAACTGGCCCATGCTGGCCGCGAAACCCATTGCGAGCGTTGACACATCGTTCGGAATGAGCCGCATCGTATCGAAGATCGCCAGACCCGCGCTGACGGATCCCCCGGGAGAGTTGATGTAAAGGCTGATGTCTCGCCGTGGATCGGACGCCGACAGCAACAGAAGCTGCGCGCAGATGCGGTTCGCGATCGCGTCGTCGACCGCGGCGCCGAGCACGACGATGCGTTGGTCGAGCAGCCGGGAGGACAGTTGGTCGTCGAACGGCGAGGCGCCAGGTGCGTCGCCGTCGTTCATCATGGGGGTCATATCAGTCCTTTCGGTCGGTACGAGAACCAGACTGAAAGCGACAGGCCCTGGAGGGAAGGATTCTCTGCCCGAGGCAGAATCGCTGTCGGCAGAACCGCTCTGACCAGGCGATTGGGCGTTAGGTGGATAGGGCATGTACGGTAGAGGAACAACGACGCGGGGTGGAGCAGCTCGGTAGCTCGCTGGGCTCATAACCCAGAGGTCGCAGGTTCAAATCCTGTCCCCGCTACAAATAGAAGAACCCCGGGAAGCATCAGCCTCCCGGGGTTCTTGCTTTCACCCCTGCAGACGGAACCGGACGATGTCCGTGGCCGTGTCGATGGCTTCGAGCAGCGCACGGAGCCTCTCGCCGGGTCCCGGTGCTTCGAGGATGGTCTGCCGGTCCGATTCGCCCATCGGCACCTGTGACGCGAGCAGGAACAGGCGCTCTCCCGGATCGTCCGGCAGTGAGGAGAAGCTCGGCGCGGGAGGCGCCGCGGCATTCTCGGCGGCCGCGAGTTTGCCGACGAGCCGGTACATCTCGTCGATCTTGTCGCGTAGTACATCCAATTCCAGTGCAGCGAGCGGGGATCGGGGAGGTGCGCCCGACGTCTCGTCCGGCCACGCGCGCACATCGGCCCGTGGATAAGGGTCGTCCTCGAGCCAGACGTCGACGCGGATCCGCTCGGCTCCGACGCACTCGATGAGGTGCCGTCCGCCGCCGATGTCTCGGTGACCGACGATGCGCGCCTTCGTCGCCACGTCGTACCGCACATCGCCGCCGCCCGCTTCCCTACCGCGCGCAATCAACACGACGCCGAAGCTCGGGTCCTCCATCGCCAAGCAGTCGCGCAGCATGTCCTGGTACCGCTGTTCGAAGATGTGCAGGGGCAAGCGCTCACCGGGCAGTAGTGCGCTGCCGAGCGGGAACATCGGAGTCACGGTCATGGTCGTGAGTCTGCCGTCAATCCGACGCCGCTGTGCTGGTGGGCAATCGAGGGACAGCGTTCGCGGCGAGGAACTCGTCGAGCACGCGGTAGAACAGGTCGGGCTCGTCGAGCTGCGGGAAATGCCCGGCCGACGAGAAGATCTCGACGCGTGACGCCGGCACCTCACGCCGAATGCTGTCGGCGTGCGACGCGGGGATCATCCGGTCGCGGCCACCCCAGATCAGCAAGGACGGCATACCGTCGAACTTGTCGAAATGTTGTTTGGCGCTGACGGTTTGACCACGCGGGCCGACGACGGCACGAGTCGACGCAAGGAATGCTTCGCGAGAACGCTTGTCCGACACGGTCTTGAACGCGCGCCACGTCTCGTTCAGGCTCTTGCCCGGCCGGACGGGGAGACCCCACCGGTTCAGCTGGCCGACGACGTTCTCGGTGTTCTTGCGTACCCAGTCCGACGCGAGGAGGGGCAGTACCAACTCGCTGCCGGGAAGCGTCGCCGCCTTGAGGAGGAGCGATACCTCGGGTCCCAGCCCTCCGCTGCTGACGAGCGCGAGCCGGTCGACGCGCTCGGGAAACAGGTACGTCGCCTGCATGACGATGCCGCCACCGAGTGAATGTCCGACCATCGGTGCGGACTCGATCTCGAGATGGTCCAGCAGGTCACGGATGGTGGCCGCGTGCGAGCTCAACGAATAGTCGCCGGACGGCTTGTCCGAGCTCCCGTGACCGAAGAGGTCAGGTGCGATGACGCGGTACTTTTCGGACAGGCGCTCGATCTGACCTGCCCAGGACTGGTGTGACCCCAGCAGGCCGTGCACCAGAACGACCGGCGGACCGTCGCCCTCATCGACGTAACGGAGCACGTCCTTGTGCAGCTCCACGCAGTCGAGCTGGTACTCGCTCATGGCCCGTTGCACCCCCTCCAGCGCATCGACGTTCGGCAGACTCACAGTGTCCTGGCCCAACGTACGCGTCTCGGCCGGTGGTGAACAGGTCAAGCCGCGATGCGCCGCGATGGCGGCCGTGAGCGTCACCGGTCGGACTCGAGGGTGCGGTCGATGACCTCGGCGACCTTGCTCACGACCGGTTCGCGCACCAGCCCGATGTGCTCACCCGGCATCTGTTCGATGTCCAGGCGCCCCGGGGCGAGGGCTTCCCACGACCGGCGGTCAGCGGTGTTGCTCTCGGTGACGACGACGGTCACCGACCCGTCCCACGGCTTCGGCGTATGTCTGCGCAGTGCCATCGCTCCGATGATGCCGAACGCGAGCCATCGTTCGGTGGTTCGGAACCGGACGAGTCCGGCGGTCGCGACCTGTGCCCACTGACGGGCGACGGCCCGGAAACCGGGCTTGTAGCTTTCCGAATAGGGGTCCGGTGGCGCTGCTTCGAGATGCTCTCCGCCTCCCGGCACCTTGTTCAGCAGCCACTGGTACAGGCGTGGGTCGAGCAGCACGACACGCTCGACGGTCTCACCGTGCGATTCGAGGACGTGCGCCATCTCGAGCGCGATCCAGGCCCCGAGCGAGTGCCCGGCCAGCGTGTAGGGCCCGTGAGGCTGCACTTTCTGGATCTCGCGAGCATAGGCCCGCGCGGCCCGGGAGATCGTGCGATGCGGGAGCGCACGGGTGTCGAGGCCCTTGGCCTGCAACGCGTACACCGGGCGGCCGGTCAGTCGTTTCGCGAGCGGGGCGAGACCCACGGCAGGAACACCTGCACCCGCGACGACGAACAGTGGCGCTCCCGTCCCTTCCTCACGAAGCGGTACGAGCATCGGGTTCTTCGGTCCCCTGCTGCGATCGGCCGCGGCGAGCCGTCGGTCGATCAACTCGGCCAGGCGACGTACCGTCATCGCACTGACGAGGTCGGCCGGGGACAGTTCCACGTGGAACGCCTGCCGGATCTCGACGAGGATGCGCGTCGTCACCAACGACGTGGCGCCGAGTTCGGCGAAGTCCGCGTCGCGATGCAGTGTCGTCAACTCCAACTCGCGAGTGACGATGATCGCGAGCCAGTACTCGGTCGCGCCCGACAGCACGGTTTCAGACGACGCCGCCGCGCCGTGTCGATCCGTCGGAGGTATGGGTGGGAGCGAGGCCCGGTCGACCTTGCCGCGATCCGTGCGCGGAATCGCATCGAGCCGGGTGACGAACTTCGGCACCATCCAGTCCGGCAGCGTCTCGCGGAGAGCGCCGCGCACGTCCGTGTCGGTGATCGAGTCCCCGACGAAGAACACGGCGAGTTCGAGAGCCGAATTGTCCTCGGACGCAATGACGACCGCGTCCGTGACGCCGTCGAGTGATCGCACCGCGCTCTCGACCTCGGCGGGTTCGACGAGATAGCCGCGGATCTTGACCGCGTCGTCGATCCGGCCGACGAGGTGCAGGACGCCACGTTCGTCGATGCGGCCGAGATCGCCTGTCCAGTAACGCTGTCGGCCGGAGTCGACGGAGAATCGACGCGCGGTCTGATCGGGCATGTCGAGGTAGCCGTCGGCGAAGCAGTCTCCGGTGACTCGGACCTGCCCGACCTCACCGGGCCTGGCGAGAACGCCGTCGGATCGCACGATGTCGATGCTCTTGCCTCCGGGGCACCTGCCCGCGTCGAGAAAGCCGTCGGGAAGCGGAGCGCCGGGGCCGTAGTGCATCCGCGCGACGGCACCCGCCTCGGTGGTGGCGTACCAGTTCACGAACGTTGCGGCACAGTCGGATTCGTGCCGAAAAGCGACCACGTCACGTGCATGCAGAGCTTCGCCGTAGGTGATCACGTACTGCAGCGACGGAAAGCGACGCGTATCGGAAGGAATGCCCGCGATCGCGCGAACGAGGGACGGCGAGCAATGCAGCGTCGTCAACTCGTTCCGGGCGACCCAGTCGGTGAACTCCACGGCATGCGCGGCTCGTGGATCGCGACAGTGCACCTGCGCGCCGCTGAGGATGCCGGCCAGCAACGTGTTGATGCCTGCACCGAAACTGACGGGAAGAGCATTCCCGACGCGGTGGCGTCCGGACAATCCCAGAGTGGAGCTCACCTCGTACGCCTTGCTCAGGCACATGCGATTGCTGAGCAGTACGCCTTTCGCGGCCCCGGTCGATCCGGACGTGAACGCGATGAGCGCGATGTGGTTTCCGGTGACCACCGGGAGCGGCACCGACGACACCTCGATGCCGTCGACATCCGTGATTTCGAGGCGTCGGGCGCTGGACTGCGCGACGATCTGTTCCCGGCGCGCTTCGGGCAGGTGGGGGTCGAGTGGAACCAGGACCCTGCCCGACGCGAACACCGCGAGCATCAGGACCACTGCGTCGATCGTCGACGAGGTCTCGACGGCCACGGGCTCTGCTTCGGTCGGCGCGAAGGTCACGACCTTGCGGGCGACCGCATACGTGCGGTGCATCAGATCGTCGAACGTGATGGACCCGTCGTCGGTCACCACGGCCGTTGCGGACGGCATTGCGTGGGCGACCTCGCAGAGACGGCCGAGAACGGTGTCGCGGACGTCGGGCCTGCTCAGAGGCGCGAGAGTTTCGTTGAAGCGTCGATCGGCCTCGCGCGCCGTGCTTTCCTGGACCGACATGCGCCTCCCCTTGCCTGCCGACGGACCACTCAGTAATCGTGCACTAAACCATCCTTCGGTCTGTTTTACACGTTCACGGTAACTGGATGGTCCGTTTTCCGGCAATTGGTGGCGCTGTTCGGGGCTCGTCAGGCCTCGCTGATCACCTCCAGTGGGCGGGTGCGCGCGGCCCGGATCGCCGGGAGCAACGCGGCTCCGATGCCGACGACGGCCGAACCGACCAGCATGCCGACCATCTGTCCCCATGGAATGGTCAGGACGCCGAGTCCTTCGTCGCGCAGAGTCCGCACGAAGCCCCAGCCGAAGACGACGCCGAGGATCAGTCCGACGATTGCACCGAACAGGGCGATGAGCATCGATTCGAGATAGATCGTGCGCCTGACCTGCGGACGCTGCATGCCGACGGCCCTCAGCATGCCGATTTCGCGACGTCGTTCGACGACGGACAGCGCGAGCGTGTTGACGATGCCGAGGATCGCGATGACCACCGCGAGGGCGAGCAGGCCGTAGAGCACGGCGAGCAACGTGTCGATCTGCTGACTCTGCGCGCCCTTGAACTCCTCGCGGTCCTGCACCTGGACGACGACGAACGGCTTCACTGCGTTCTCGAGATCGGCACGCAGTTGGCCCAGGTCGGTGCCCGGTGCCGCGCCGATCAGGACGGCGATGTCCGAGCGCACGACTCCCGGCGTGACTGCCTGGTAGACGTCGTCGGACAGGATCCAGTCGCCGACGAGGGGGTTGTCGGCGAAGATCGTCGTCACCTCGACCGAGACGGACTTGCCGTCGAGCGAGACCATGTCGATGGTCGACCCGAGCGGCCAGTCGTTGTTCCTCGACGCCGACTCGGACACGCCGATGCTGTTCGGTGTCTGTTCGCCGGATCCCGCGACGACGCTCTGATCGAAGAGACCGTCGGGGCTGCCTTCGAGGGCGACGCCGAACGCCTGCTCGTCGTCGATCTTCACCGACACGGGATGCAGGATCGCGACGCGTTCGACGCCGGGGACGTCCCGTGCGGCCCGTCCCGCGCCCGTCGGCACGCCGATCGACGGCGGCCCGCTGAAGATGTAGTCGGCTTCGATGCCGTTGTCGACGAGCGCGTCGACGCTCGCCTTGGCGGTCGAGCCGAGCACCCCGATGACGGAGACGAGCATCAGACCGAGCATCAGTGCGAACGCGGTTGCTGCCGTGCGCCGCGGATTGCGCACCGAGTTGGTTCGCGCGAGGCGTCCGATGGCGCCGAACGGCCTGGTCAGCACTGCGCCCAGCGCGCCGACGATCGGCCTGGACAGCGACGGTGCGGCGAGTGCGACGGCCACGATGACGGCGACCGCACCGACTCCGACGGTCGCGGCTGCGCCACCGCCGGCCGACTGCGCCCCGACGACGAGGGCGAGCAGACCCAGCACACCGAGGACTGCGCCGACGACCGTGCGCACACGCAGACTGTCGCCGGTGGACGCGAACTCCTCCCGCATGGCGGCGACGGGTGGAATGTTCGCGGCACGCCGCGCGGGCGCGTAAGCGCTCAGAACGGTGACGACGATGCCGACGGCGAACGCGACGATCACGGTTCGGGGTTCGAGAGCCAGTGTGCCCGAGGGTAATCCGAGATCGAATGCGTTGAGTAGCTCCCGTAGGCCGTATGCGAGACCGACGCCTCCTGCGAATCCGAGTGCGCTACCGATGATTCCGACGACGAGGGCCTCCAGCACGACCGATCGGCTCACCTGGCCGCGGCTGGCGCCGATCGCCCGCAGCAGTGCGAGTTCGCGGACGCGTTGCGCGACGATCATCGAGAAGGTGTTGTAGATGATGAACGTGCCGACGAGAAGCGCGATTCCGCCGAACGCCAGCAGGAAGTAGTTCACGAACGACAGAGCGGTCTCGACCTGGGCCTGCGCCTCGTCACGTACGTCGTCGGCCGTCTGTACTTTCAGGTCGGGAAGGGCGGCGGCGATCTCGTCGCGCAGATCGCTCTGGGTAAGACCCTGTGCCGCAAGGTCGTTTCCGGCAGTATCACCGCCCGCAACGTCGTAGTACTGCACGTGCGTGCCGTCGGTGAACAATTCGTCGGCCTGCGGCTCGTAGAACTGCAGGCCGATGTATCCGCCGGACTCGACGGGTGTGTCGTAGATGCCGACGATGGTCACGTCCACGGTGCCCTTGGACGGTACGAGAACCTGCGTCGCGTCGCCGACGGTCAGTCCGGATCTCGTTGCACCGCCTTCGTTGACGACGACCTGGCCGGGTGCGGTGGGTGCTGTTCCTGCGACGAAGACGGCGGGGTCGCCGAGGCGTCGATCGTCGGCCAGGTAGGCCTCGCCCACCGTCGGCGCGCCACCGGTCTGCACCGCGGCGCCGTCCTTGCCCAGGAGCACGACCTGTCCGCCCACGTACGGTGCGACCGCGCGCACGTTCGGAAGGGCTGCAATGACATTCGCGTCGCTTACCGGTACCCCGCTCGACCCGGCTTCCTGCGCGCTGACGCGGACGTCGGCACCCTGCGCGGTGTCGGAGAAGATGGACGAGAAGGTGCGCTGAAGCGTGTCGGTGAAGACGAACGACCCCGACACGAACGCGGTGCCCAGCACGACCGACAGGACGGTCAGCGCGAGTCGAACCTTGTGTGCGGCAAGGTTTCTGAGCGACACCTTGCGCATGGGGTTATGAGTGCGCGACATGTCAGACCGTCTCCAGCTGCTTCATGCGGTCGAGCACGGCCTCGGCGGTCGGGTCGGCGAGATGATCGATGACCGCACCGTCGGCGAGGAACACGACGCGGTCGGCGTAGCTGGCAGCGCGGGGGTCGTGCGTGACGATGACGACGGTCTGGTCGAACTCGTCGGCTGCGGTCCGCAGAATGCCGAGGACCTCGCCCGAGGAGCGCGAATCGAGATTGCCGGTCGGCTCGTCGCCGAAGACGATGTCGGGGCGCCCGACGAGCGCACGGGCGCACGCGACGCGCTGCTGCTGTCCACCGGACAGCTCGCTCGGGCGGTGACCCAGCCGGTCGGTCAGACCGAGCCGGGTGACGACGGTGTCGAGCCACTCCTCGTCCGGCGTGCGGCCGGCGATGTCGAGCGGCAAGGTGATGTTCTCCAGCGCCGTCAGCGTCGGGACGAGGTTGAACGACTGGAACACGAAACCGATTCTGTCCCTGCGCAATCCGGTCATCTGCTTATCGGACAGGTCGGTCAGTTCGGTGTCACCGATCGTGACGATGCCCGACGACGCCGTGTCCAATCCGGCGAGGCAGTGCATCAACGTCGATTTACCGGAACCCGACGGTCCCATGATCGCGGTGAATTCGCCGCGCGCGAACTGGACGCTCACGTCGCGCAGCGCGTGAACCTGTGTGTCTCCGGTGCCGTACGTCTTGGACAGTGCGACCGCGCTGGCGGCGATTTCAGTCATGCAGGACAGTGTTCCCTGCTTTCGGTCGTCGCACTATCGGGGGACACCCTGAGAAGTCGCTCCTACTATTGGACTCATGCGCATTGGAGCACACGTCCGCGACAGCAACGATCCGCTCGGCTCCGCGGAGAGCCTCGGCGTCGACCTGGTCCAGATGTTCCTCACCGACCCGCAGAAGTGGAACAAACTCGAACCTCATCCGCAGGGCGAACAGCTCCGCGACAGCGAGGTCGACGTCGTCGTCCACAGCTCGTACGTGCTGAACGTCGCGAGTCTGAACAACCGCATTCGCATTCCGTCCCGCAAAGCCGTCATCGAGCAGGCTGCGGCTGCTGCCGAGATCGGTGCGATCGGTCTCGTCGTGCACGGCGGGCATGTGCGCGACGGCGAGGACACCGCGAAGGGCTTCGAGAACTGGCGCAAGTTGTTCGAGCGGCAGGCGAAAGACGGCGGATTCGGGGTGCCGATCTTCATCGAGAACACCGCAGGCGGCGACTTCGCGATGGCGCGACGGTTCGACGACATCGCGCGGCTGTGGGATGCCGTCGGCGAATTCGGTGCCGGGTTCTGCCTCGACACGTGCCACGCATGGGCCGGTGGCGAGGAACTGGTCGGCGTCGTCGATCGGGTCAAGGCCATCACCGGACGTATCGACCTCGTGCACCTGAACAATTCACGCGACGAGTTCGATTCGGCGCGAGACCGTCACGCCAACCTCGCCGACGGGACGATCGACGCCGAGGTACTCAAGGCAGTGGCCGAGGCGGCTGGGGCGCCGGTGATCCTGGAGACACCCGCCGACGGTCTCGCCGCCGACGTGCAGTACCTGAGGGGCTAGACCAACAGGCTTACACGATCAGGCCTTACACGAACAGGCCTCATACGAAGACTGCGAGTGTCTTTTCCCAGAAGCGCTCGAAGTCGTCGACGTCGGCGCGGGTGAACACTCGGCAGTTCCAGCGAAAAGCCGTGTCCACCATCGTGACTCCGTCGACCTCGACGACGTCGCACGTGACGGCGAGGCTGTGCGTCAGGGAGTCGTCGCCCCGAGCTTCTATCTCCGTGCCGACGCGGAACGAGATCTGGGCGCCGGACCTGCGATTCAGCGCCGGAGAATTCAGTCGGTACTTCGCGGCCGCGTAGTCACGCCCACCGTTGGGTGCTGCGGCGACGCGTCGGCGAACTTCCTCGAGAAGGGAGTGCGCGTCACCGGTGCACGGAAGGCGCACCGGGAAGAACTGGCCGCCCGGGCCGTCGATGTCGACGAGGACGCCGGACGTGCAGCTGCGGCAACGATCGCTCTGCCATGCCCCCACGGTCGCGGCCAGGGCGGTCAGCAGAGTCGTCGCGGACGGGTGCTGCGGGCCCGCCCATTGCGTGCGCGTGTTGGTGACGACGGACGAGGAGACGGTGTCGATTCTCGGGTCGCTGCGGCGGCTTCCGAACGAGCGCTCCTCGGGAGTGAGCACCGCAACCCAGTACGGGATCTGCGCTGCTGCTGTCTGCACGGTCACCGCCGGATCTCCTTCTGTTCCGAAAGCCTTACCTAACCTCTCGCCACAATAGCGATCACTGTTTCGATGCGCGAACGAGGGATCAGCGACGAAGCTGCGGCACGGCGGGCGAGTCCGGGACGCGACCGGCCTCGAGAGCGTCGACCAGCGTGTCGGACCAGTGCAGAAGGCCTGCGATATCGAGTCCGTAGGGCGGATCGGCCTCGTGATCACGGATGCGGTCGTGGCCCTGGCCGAGGAGGGATCGAGCGCCGACGGCATTGCCGCGAAGGAGATGAGTGAGGCCGACGGCCAGCTGAGCGAGTCCCTGCCACAGCATCCGCTCGGCTTCGGGGGCGTCCTTCCACGTTCCTTCGAGAATCTCGTGAGCGTGGAAGGGCATGCCGCCGTCGAGAAGTTCCTGAGCGCGAGTGATGGCCTCGTCGGGAGGGAGCCTCAGGTCGTCGGGAATGCGATCGACGCCGACGGCTCCCCGCGGAAGCGGCCTGCCCAGGCCGTCGCGGGGACGCGCGTTCTGCGGTTTACCGGCCGAGTCCCGTTCCCTGCTCGGTCTGTCGTTCTGCGCTGGCACTCTCGGTTCTCCTGGTAGCTCGGGTCACTGCGATCAGCGCGACGAGAGCGATCGCCGAGACGCCGACCATCGTGACCGATACTGCCACGTTGTCGTTGCCGAGCACGCCGACGACCGGAGCGATGATCGCGCCGGACCCGAACTGCGCGGCGCCGAGCAGGGCAGCCGCGGTACCGGCCGCTTCACCGTGGCGCGACAGTGCGAGCGCGGGGGCGTTCGGCATGACGAAGCCGACGGCGCCGAGGACGAACCACAGCGGAATCAGGAAGCCGAACATGCCGCCGACGCCTGCCAGTGCGATGACCGTCATGACGAGCGCGGACAGCACTGCCGTCGACAACGCGGCGATGACGATGCGGACCGGGGTGAAGTGGCCGAGCAGCACGACGTTGAGCTGCGATGCGCCGATCAGGGCGATGGCTCCGAGCGCGAAGACGATCGCGAACTGCTGCTCGTTGAGGCCGAACTCCTCCTGCAGCACGAACGACGACCCGGCGATGTAGGCGAACATGGCCGACATCGCGAGAGCAGCGACGAGGACGAGCACCAGGAACTGGCCGTCGCGCAGCAGACCGCCGTACGTGCGGACGACGGGCATGATGCCGCGGCTGCGGCGACGCTCCGGCGGAAGGCTCTCGCGCAGTGCGAACACTGCGACGATCAGGAGTGCGACGCCGAGCACCGCGAGAACGCCGAAGACCCAACGCCACGAGCCGGCGAGCAGGATGCCGCCGCCGATCGACGGCGCGAGCACGGGCGCGACGCCCATGACCAGCATCAGACGCGACAGAACCGTCGCGGCTGCGCGGCCGGTGAAGAGGTCACGCACAACAGCCATCGCGACGACGGCCGCGGCTGCCGCACCGAGACCTTGCAGGCCGCGGAACACGCCGAGCACAGCGACGTTCGGTGCGACGACGCACAGCAGCGATGCCACGATGTGAATGGCAGTGCCTGCGATGAGCGGCAGACGGCGTCCGACGATGTCGGACAGCGGACCGATGACGAGCTGGCCCAGGGCGAGACCGATCAACGTGCCGGTGAGCGTGAGCTGCACCGCGGCCGAGGACGAGTTCAGATCGTCGACGATCGGCGGCAGCGCGGGGAGATACATGTCGATCGTCAGCGGGCCGAGGGCGATCAGCGCACCGAGGACGAGGATGATGCGCATCCGTTCGGCGGAGGTGGGTTCGGTCGTCGTCGCTGACGCTGTCGTGGCTTGTTCGGTGGCGTGGGACACCCAACCCTCAGCAACGAGGCCTGTCGTTCTGTTCCCGGTGTGACGAAGTCGAACTACAGTCACGATCGTGGAGGGGGACAGTCCTGAGTCGGCGTCGACACGGCAAGCAGTGGCGCGGGCCTACATCGATGCACTGGCGTCGCACGACGCGAGCGCGGTCCAGTTCGCGCCCGGAGCGCGTCGGGTCGAAAACGGTGTCACCACCGGCTTTTCCGGCCCTGGGTTGCAAAAGGGTCTGAACACGGCTTTCTACTACCGTGCGATCGTGGACATTCGCGACATCGCGTTGACCGAGGACGGCGACACGGTGCACGCGACGTTCGTGATCGACGCGGGGATGTTCGGGAGAAAGCTGGTGACCGTCGGGGTCGCGGAGTCGTTCCTGATCCCCGACGGCACCATCCACTTCATTCGTGCGCGTCTGTCTCTCGGCGCGAGACCGCGAACTAGATCCGGTCGGAAACCTCGGTGAGCCGTGCGACCTCGTCGGTCGACAGGGTCAACGCGGGAGCGGCGAGCAGGGCCGGGAGCTGAGTGATCTTGCTGGCGCTCGCGATCGGCGCGGTGACCGTCGGCTGTGCCAGCAACCACGCGAGCGCGACGGACGAGATCTCGGCGTCGTGGGCGTCGGCGATATCGCTGAGAGCGTCGACCACGTTCAGGCCCTCGTCGGTGAAGTAGCCCGACGCCAACTTCTGGCGTGCCTGACCTTCGAGATCCTCACGGGTGCGGTACTTGCCGGTCAGGAACCCTGCGGCGAGCGAGAAGTACGGGAACACACCGAGATTGTTGTCGGCCGCGAGAGAGGCGAGTTCGGTCTCGTACTCGCGACGAGTCACGAGGTTGTAGTGCGGCTGCAGCGCAACGGGTGCCGAGAAACCGTTCTGCTCGGCGAGTGACAGCCATTCGCGGATGCGGTCCGGCGAGTAGTTCGAGATGGCGACGTAGCGAACCTTTCCGTCCTTGACCAGCTCGTCGAACGCGGCGAGCGTCTCGACGAGCGGCGTGTTCTCGTCGTCGTAGTGGGCGTAGTAGACGTCGATGTGGTCGCTCTGCAGACGCTTCAGCGACGCCTCCGCCGCGGCCTTCACGTTGGCGGGTGCGAGACCTCTGAACTCGGGGTGCTGGCTCACCTTGGTGGCGATGACGACGTCGTCGCGGTTGCCGCGTGCCGCCGTCCAGTTGCCGATGATCGTCTCGGATTCGCCGCCGGAATTGCCGTCGGCGAACGCCGAATACGAATCCGCGGTGTCGATGAAGTTACCGCCACCTGCGGTGAAGGCGTCCAAGATCTCGAACGACGACGTTTCGTCGCTCGTCCAACCGAAGGTGTTTCCACCGAGTGCGAGGGGGAAGATGTCGAGGTTCGAGTTTCCTATGGCAACCACTGTGGACTCCTTATCGCAGCGAACTATCTCGCTTGCACAACGCGTACCCGTGGAGGTGTTGTTCCCCGCCGAACTTGGAGCGATCAGCTCACGGGACTCGACACGCCGACGCCACTGGGTGTGTCGATGCCGTATCGATCGATCTCGGCCTGCAGATCGAGAGGGCGGATGGACTTGCTCGCCTCGACGGCCGCGTCGTCGATCAGGTTCAGCGGAACGAGCCAGACGATCTCGAATTCGATGCCGTCCGGGTCCTTACCGTACAGACTCTTGGTCGTGCCGTGGTCCGACGCACCGACGAGACCGCCTGCGGCAGAGAGCTTCTGCGCGAGATCGGCAAGATCGGCCAGCGTCTGAACCTCCCACGCAAGGTGGTAGAGGCCGACGGTGGAGCGTCCGGCGCTGCTCGGTCCTGCGGCGTCGCCGAGTTGGAACAGGCCGAGGTCGTGATCGTTGGAGCTCGCACTTGCCTGGAGGAACGCCGCGCTGGAGCCCATGGTCATCTTCGTCCGGAAACCGAGGACGTCGGTGTAGAACGCGACGGACTTCTCGACGTTCCTGACGTACAGAACTGCGTGGTTGAGACGTTGGATGGACATGAGCACCTCGAGAACTGGAGTGATGACGGCCAAGTTGAACCTTCAACCAAGAATACACCTGCGTCACCGATGCGCAAGGGGGTTCGCGCGTAGGGGAGGGCGTCAGTGCCAGGTGTGATCGACGAGCGGAGTGCGGGGCCCGAACTTCGGTTTGATGGCCTTGCCGCTTGCGGCGAGCAATCGGACGGCCCGATGCCTGTGCGGCGCAAGCGGTTTCATGTACTCGATCATCTCGGCATCGTCGATGGGTCGTCCCAGGAGCGACCAGCCGACGACGGCCGACAGGTGGTAGTCGCCGACCGACAACGCGTCGGGATCCCCGAAGGCGCGTTGCGCTACCTCGGCGGCGGTCCAGATGCCCACGCCCGGAACGGCGCGAAGGCGTTTCATCGCGTCCGCGGGGCTCATCGACGACGCCTGCTCGAGACGGTTCGCGACCTGCGCGCACCGGACGATGGTCTTGGACCGCGCCGGGTCCACGTTCGCGAGGTGGTACTCCCACGACGGGATTCGACGCCACACGTCGGGCGTCGGCGAGACGAACATCGGCTTCGGTGTCGGCCCGGGAGCGCGATCGCCGAACTTGGTGACGAGCGTCCGCCACGACGCGAACGCGGACAGGCCGTGCACGCGCTGCTCGAGGATCGCCGGAACGAGAGCTTCCATCACGCGGCCCGTGCGTCCGAGGCGCAGGTGGGGAAACAGACGATGTGCTTCTTTCAGCGTGGGATGCTCCGGCGCGAATTCCGACGCGTCGTCGTCCGCGCCGACGAGCGCCGGCAGTGATTCGAGGAATTCGGACGCCCCCGGGCCCCATGCGGTGGCTGCGACCGAATGCCTCGACGTCTGCGTGAGCCGGTAGGTGGCCGGCCCGGACTCGAATCGTGATGTGCGCCACACGGACCCGGAGGCGTCGCGCTCGTAGGTGGGGTCGGTGCGCCCCCGACGTAGCGGCGACATGGACAGGAGCATGTCCAGTGGCCGGTCGGAGACGAACTCGGCGCGCACCGAGTCGGTGGCGGAAAGAGGACCTGACGACAGCATGGGATCACCAGGATATCGGCCGGGACCGACAGTCAGAACCCGCCGGCCACTGCGACCACCGTTCGGCCGGTGACACCTCCCCGCGAGATGTCGTTCAACGCCGCATGCACATTCGAGACAGGGACTTCGGTGACGAGTTGATCGAGGCGACGTGGGCGCAGCGTCGATTCGAGTTGCTGCCAGGTTGCTCGACGATTCTCGATGGGCCGCTGGACGGAGTCGATGCCGAGCAGTGCGACGCCCCGAAGGATGAACGGCAGAACCGTCGTCGACAAGCCTGCGCCGCCGGTCAACCCGCTAGCGGCGACGGCGCCTGCGTATCGCGTGGTCGACAGAACGTGCGCGAGCGTCTTTCCGCCGACGCAGTCGACGGCGCCCGCCCATTCGGCACGGCCGAGCGGTCGCGGCTTCGCGTCGGGATCTTCGGGGAGGCGGCCGATCACGTGCGCTGCTCCGAGGCTGGTCAACAGGTCGACGGCATCCTTCTTGCCACTCGATGCGTGGACCTCGAAGCCCGCCGCCGACAGCAGATCGACGCTGACGCTTCCCACGCCACCGCTGGCGCCGGTGACGACGATGGGGCCGTCGTCCGGTCGGATCCCGTGGGTGAGCAGGGCTTCGACGCTCATCGCGGCGGTGAAGCCGGCGGTACCGATCGCGGCGGCGTCGCGCGTCGACAGTGTCGTGAGAGGGACGACCCAGTTTGCCGGTACTCGCGCGTATTCGGCGTAGCCGCCGTGTTGCCCGGTGCCGATGTCGTACCCGTGGGCGACGACTTTCTGTCCGACGGAGATGTCGTCGGCAGCGGACTCGACGACGGTTCCGGCGATGTCTATACCCGGGACGTTCGGATAGTCGCGGACCACACCACCCTTCGGTGTGATGGCGAGCGCATCCTTGAAATTGACGCTCGAATACTCGACGGCGATCGTGACCGCGGGTGCGTCGTGACGGGGAAGGAAGGTCTCGTCGACCGTCTCCTTCGCGAGTTCGATTCGGGATGCGTCCGGTTCGTGTGCGACTTCGCGGGCAACCAGGGCACTGAACGACGAGGGAACGGTCACGACAGGAGGTCCTTTCGTTTCGCGGATGTGTCCCACAGTAATTCAGAGGAGCGACACCGATTTCATGCGCGGCGTCTGTTCTTTGTCGGTGGGTCGAAGTATGGTCCTGTGTCGTGATCATCGTGAGTACTGACGGCTCGTGTCTGCGTAATCCGGGTGGCGCCATCGGGTGGGCCTGGGTGAATCACACGGGCCCCAGCAACTCCGGTGGAGAAGCGTCGGGTACCAACCAGATCGCCGAGCTTCGCGCTCTGTTCGAAGCAATAGTCGCGCATCCGGGCGATGAGCCGTTGTTGATCGAATCCGATTCGCAGTACGCCATCAAGTGTGCGTCCGAGTGGTTGCCCGGATGGAAGCGCAAGGGGTGGAAGACGGCAGGCGGGTCGCCCGTCAAGAACCTCGATCTCGTCATGAACATCGATCGCGCGATCACCGAGCGCACAGGCCCCGTCCGGTTCCGCTGGGTTCGTGGTCACGTCGGCAACCACTTCAACGAAGCTGCCGACGCGCTCGCCGGTGAAGCCGCGCGTGCTGCGGCTGCGGGAAACTCCACGGCGGGAAACTCCACGGCGGGTACATCCACGGCGGCCACGTCGGCTGCGGTGGCGGCCGCGAGGTCTACTCCCGCCCTGAAGGCAAATGCCTCTGATACACGGAACGACGCCGACCTCGACGAGGTTGCGACCCTGTTCTAGGCCGAAAGTCGTGAGATCAAGCCTGCGATGGGTTGTCGTCCGACCCGTCGGTTGCTCGATCGAGAACTACGACGCCCGCTTGGCCCAGACGCAGCTTGGTGCACAACGCGGTGAGCGTCGTCATCTCGTCGTCGGACAGAACGCCGCCGACGTAGCGGCGGATTCGGGCTGCGTGCTTGCGGCCGATGTCGCGCTGCACGGCGAGTCCGTCGTCGGTGAGGACGACGACGGTTCCGCGTTTGTCGGTCGGATCCGGTCGGCGCGTGACGTACCCCAGCTTTTCGAGGCGTTCGCACAGGCGACTGAGTGACGGTTGGCTGAGCAGGATCTCGTCGTTCAGATCGTGCAGACGCAGCTTGCGGGTGGCGCATTTGCTCAATGTGAACAGCACGTCGTACTCGCGCAGGCTGATCGGATTCCAGATGTCGTCCGCGGTGAAGCGTCGCATCAGCGACACCTGGGAGCGAAAGAGCGACTCCCAGGCGTCGGTGGCGAGCTCGGTACTAGAGGGCAACTACTTCGTCCTTGCGTGCCAGCATGCTCGCGTGCGTCGGCGGGTTCTCCGGCACACCTTCGGGGCGTCGGGCAGCGAATTCCTTACGCAGCACGGGTACCACTTCCTCGCCCAGCAGGTCGAGCTGCTCGAGCACCGTCTTCAGCGGAAGCCCGGCGTGGTCCATGAGGAACAGCTGGCGTTGGTAGTCGCCGAAGAAGTCCGCGAAGGTCAGCGTCTTCTCGATCACCTGCTGTGGCGATCCGACGGTCAGCGGCGTCTGCTCGGTGAACTCTTCCATGGTCGGGCCATGGCCGTAGACGGGTGCGTTGTCGAAGTACGGGCGGAACTCCTTGACCGCGTCCTGGCTGTTCTTGCGCATGAACACCTGGCCGCCGAGACCGACGATGGCCTGGTCGGCGCGTCCGTGACCGTAGTGTTCGTAGCGCTGCCGGTACAGGTTGATGAGCTGGATGTAGTGCTCTTTCGGCCAGAAGATGTTGTTCGCGAAGAATCCGTCACCGTGGTACGCGGCGATCTCCGCGATCTCGGGGCTGCGGATCGAGCCGTGCCAGACGAACGGCGGAATGTCGTCGAGGGGGCGAGGCGTCGACGTGAAGCTGTCGAGCGGCGTGCGGAAATTGCCCTGCCACGTGACGACGTCCTCGGTCCACAGGCGTCGCAGTAGCTGGTAGTTCTCCAGTGCGAGCGGAATGCCTTGTCGGATGTCCTGTCCGAACCACGGGTACACGGGTGCGGTGTTGCCGCGGCCCATGATCAGGTCGACGCGGCCGTCGGCGAGGTGCTGCAGCATCGCGTAGTCCTCGGCGATCTTCACCGGGTCGTTGGTGGTGATCAGCGTGGTCGACGTCGACAGGATCAGATTTTCGGTCTGAGCCGCTATGTAGCCGAGCATGGTCGTCGGCGACGACGGGACGAACGGTGGGTTGTGGTGCTCGCCGGTCGCGAAGACGTCGAGGCCGACGTCCTCGGCGTGCTTGGCGATGGTGACCATCGCCTTGATGCGCTCGTGTTCGGTCGGCTCGCGGCCGGTCGTGGGGTCGACCGTGACGTCGCCGACGGTGAAGATTCCGAACTGCATGGCGTGCTCCCAAGTTCATGCGTTTGCATTGACTTGCACTGTAACCGCAGGAGTGGGCGGAGTATTCCGGGGGAGTGGGTCAGCTGTCGATCAGCGATGCAGTGCCCGACAGGGCGCGCACGTCGTAGGACTCGAGCGCGCCGTGCACGAAGCGGTCGCCGGCGATGTTGCCGCGCCGGGTGAACAGGACCGCGTAAGAGGAGAAATGCACCGGCTCGTTCTCGACGTTGACGCGCGGGACCACGGCCAGCAGGTGGGTGGAGTTGCCGTCGTGTACCTGTTCGACGATCGTGCGGATCTCGTAACCGAGGTCCGTTCGCGTCACCTCGGTGGACTCGAGTATGGCGCCGCTCAGCACGAGTTGTGCCGCCGCAACCCCGGAAAGTCTGTTCGTGTCGAAGGATCCCGTCAGCTCGTCGCCCTCGAAAACATAGTGGTTGGCCGCTGTGTAGGACATGCGCGCAAGGCTAGGTCGTCGGCTGGAGAAGAGATAGGTCGTGGGCTGAAAAAATTTTTCAGATCCGACCCATCCACCCCATCACCTGCCGCGAATCGTAGATGAGACGCCCGCCGCTGCTGTCGCCCCCGACCGCCGTCAGCTGTGGGCGTCTCCCTTTGTCTGTGGTGTGTCGGGCGTCGATCGTTACCTTTCTGCATGGCGCGGGAAGGGCGTGATTCACCCGATCGTCACGTGCGGTCCATAGCGTCACAAGACATGCGTCGCACACTCTTGGTCGCTTTGTCCGCTGCCGCGTTGACTGCCGTGTCCGCGGCTCACGCTCAGGCCCTTCCCATCGATGCCGGGTCGTCGAACAGCGGGTCGTCGAACACCGGGTCGTCGGAGCCTGCACCCGCCTTCGATCTGCAGGCGCACCGAGGCGGGCTCGGACTTGTCAGTGAGAGCACGATCGCAGCGTTCACCAACGCACTCGAACTCGGCGTCACGACGTTGGAACTCGACACGCAGATCACTGAGGACGGCGTCGCCGTTGTGACGCACGACCGTCGAGTATCCGACAAGAAGTGCCTCGACACGGTGCCGGTCTTCGACGGTGACCCCGAGTTTCCCTACGTGGGTAAGTACGTGAACACGCTGACGCTCGCGCAAGTCGAGACGCTCGACTGCGGGTCGCTTCGGTTGGCGGATTACCCGGAGCAGCGAACAGTGCCGGGTGCCCGTATGCCTACGTTGACCGAGGTGCTCGACGTGGCGAAGACGTCACCGAACGTCCGTCTCAACGTCGAGACGAAGTTCGAAGCGGCAAGCCCGACGGAGACTGCGCCGCGCGAGCAATTCGTCGACATCGTCATCACCACCATCGAACAAGCCGGAATGCTCGATCGCGTCAGCATTCAAAGCTTCGATTGGGGTGCGCTGCAGCTGGTTCGAGCGATGAGGCCGTCTGTGCCGCTCGTCGCGTTGACGAACGGCGACTTCCTTCAAGTCGGTCAGGATGGGGCGTCACCGTGGCTCGGCGGACTCGACGTCGACGACTTCGGGGGCGACGGCGTCGCTGCGGCCGCATCGATCGGCGCGTCTGCGTACTCGCCTGTGCAAGGTAACCCGCAGAACGGGGCGGTGGGAGATCCGGGCTTCGAACTGTATGTCACGCGGCAGATGGTCGACGACGCCCATGCGCGCGGCATGCGCGTCATTCCGTGGACCGTCGACGATCCCGCGACCATGAACGCACTGATGGACTTGGGTGTCGACGGTATCATCACCGACTACCCGAACAGGCTGCGAGATGTCATGGCGCAGAGAGGAATACCGCTTCCCGCGCCGCAGCGGTGACGTGATTCAGCTCAGGTCGTAGACGACCCCGGTGAGCTTTTCGCTTTCGTTCCACAGCTTTTCGGCGAGTTCGGGATCTTTGGCCTTGGCCGAGATCTTGGCGGGCCCTGGGGCGCCGCGTGATTCCATCAGCCACCTCGGACCCGTGTACGACGCCGGCCCGCCGTTCTCGAGTGCGTCGAGCGTGGGAAGTGATCCGGCGCGGGCGGATTGGGAGATGAACAAAAGGCCGATCGACGCGGCGAACGAGACGACCTTCGAGCTGCCGAGGCCGTCGGGGCTCGTGTACAGCTCCGTCGAGGAGATGCCGGGGTGGGCGGCGTTGCTCGTGATGGGGATACCTGCTCTGTCGAGTCGTCGCTGAAGTTCCAGCGCGAACAGCAGATTGGCGAGTTTCGAGTTCGCGTACATGCGCTGCGGGTTGTAGCCGCGTGTGGCGTGGAGGTCGTCGAAGTTCAGCTTGGGGGCTTGTTTGTGGGCCACCGACGACACGGTGACGACGGTCGCGCTGTCCGCTGCCCGGAGGTTCGGCATCAGGTGGCCGGTCAACGCGAAGTGACCGAGGTGGTTGGTGCCGAACTGAAGCTCGAACCCGTCCTTGGTCTCGGTGCGCTTCGACGGCATCATGACCCCGGCATTGTTGATGAGCACATCGACCTTCGCGGGCGCGGACTCGGCGAAGGAGCGCACAGAATCGAGATCGGCGAGGTCGAGGCGGGCGGTGTCGACGACGCCCTGAGGTGCATCTGTGCTCTTCCGGGCTTCTGCGGCGATCTTCTCGGCCGCTGCGTCGGCCTTGTCGAGGTTGCGGCACGCAAGTGTCACGTGGTCGCCCTGCTTCACCAACTCGAGGGCGGTGAAGTAGCCGATACCGGTGTTTCCGCCGGTGAGAAGTACGCGTCGATGGTTGTTGTCGGACACGGCGCCCAGGGTACGGGAGACCCTAGGATGTGGCCATGAACGAGGTTGAACGTGACTGAACCCGTCAACCGCTTTCCGAAGGGAACGGGCCGTCCGGCGTCGCGGGCGTTCGACGCTGCAGGTTACCGGTCGTTGGACGAGCTTGCGGGACAGTCGAAATCCGAGCTCGCGAAACTGCACGGCGTGGGGCCGAAAGCATTACGGGTCGTCGAAACGGCGCTGCAGGAGCGCGGACTGGACCTGGAACCGTAATACCCGCCCGTCAGAAGGGTGGTGGTCGGCGTTTGTCGCGGGCGGCGGCAATGGCTCGGTGTTCGATGTATTTGGCGCGAAGTTCGACGGCGTCGGTGCGTGCTTGTGGGTCGGTGAGGTGTGCGATGTGGGCGAGGGTGGGGGCGTGGGGGTCCCAGGTGCCGTCGGTGGGGGTGTCGTTGATGTTCTGTTCCCACCAGGTGGGTTCGTAGAGTTCGGTGGGGTGATCGAAGATTTCCCCGGCTGGTGCCGGGGGTGTTGGTTTTTCGGGGTCGACGATGCGGTGGTCGTCGAGGTTGCGCCCGAAGGTGAAGTACCCCAGGTTTTGTTCCTATGCGGTTACGAGGGCCGGGGCGGCTGACTCGCTGGGTTGTGAGATGTCGATCAGGGTGGTCTCGTATTCAGCCGGGGGCATGTAGCCGAGCGCTTCGTGTAGACGCTGATGGTTGTACCACCACACGTATTCGAGCGTCGCGAACTCGACGT
>NZ_JABUCO010000039.1:0-24878 GCF_019835205.1 Rhodococcus sp. BP-261
ATATCGGGTGGAATCAAAAACCCCTGATCGAGACCGGAAGGTCGATAGTCACGCGCCACCCAGCCATCATCCCAAAGCAGGCCCACCACCACTCGAGCGAAACACCCTCAATTAAGCAACAGGCTCCCTGGGCCAACCGAGCGCGCACGGGTGGCGTAGCCGCACCTCGGTTGCGGGAACTCCACCTTTTCGTTACCGTACCGTGATCCCCCCGCCGGGCGTTTCGCGAAACGGTAACGCTCCCGAGTCCAGGAATTGCTTTGTCTGGTATTACCCGCCTGAATTCGACCAGGTCGCTCACGTTGTACCTGGTAGTCGCCGCTCTGCTGGCCACTCTCATCGTCGGCGGCGCAGTCGCGGTCGCACGTCACAAGACGGTGACGATCGACGTCGACGGTGAGCTGATCTCACTCAGCACGATGACGTCCGACGTCAACGGAGCCTTGGAAGCCGCCGGATACGCCCCGGGTGACAAGGATCTCGTCGCCCCGGCCGGTGACACCGAACTGTCCGACGGCGAAACCGTCGTCCTGCGTCGCGCGCGCGAGCTGAACGTGACCGTCGACGGCCAGGAAGAGCAGATCTGGACGACGGCGCTGACCGTCGACGAGGCGTTGTCACAGATGGATCTCGCCGAGGACGTACATGTGTCCGCCTCGCGCGGTGAGCGTCTGCCGCTCGAGGGAACGAACCTCGACGTCGCGACGCCGAAGGAGGTCTCCGTCGTCGACGGCGCCGCGGCGCCGACGCCTCTGACCCTGGCCGCGCCGACCGTGCGCGAGTTCCTCGAGGAAGCGGGAATGCCGCTCGAGCAGGCCGACACCGTGACGCCGGGTCCCGACGAGAAGGTCACCGAGGGTGCCCAGATCGTCGTGACGCGCGACCGCACCGAGACCAAGTCGGAGACCACCGAGGTCGCAGCCCCCGAGCAGCGCATCGAGGATCCGACGATGAACATGAGCCGCACCGTCGTCGAGAACCCTGGTTCGCCGGGCGTCTCCGACATCACGTGGAACATCAACCTCGTCAACGGCCAGGAAGTCGGACGCGAGAAGGTCACCGAGGACGTCAAGGTCCCCGCGCAGCCGAAGGTCGTCCGTGTCGGCTCGAAGCCCGGCACCGAAGTCCCTCCCGTCGAGAACGGTGCCATCTGGGATGCGCTCGCACAGTGCGAGGCCACCGGTAACTGGGCCATCAACACCGGTAACGGTTTCTACGGCGGCGTGCAGTTCGACCAGAACACGTGGGAGCGCCAGGGCGGCCTCCGCTACGCGCCTCGTGCCGACCTCGCGACGCGCGAGGAGCAGATCGCGATTGCGTCGGTCACCCAGAAGTCGCAGGGCTGGGGCGCGTGGCCTGCCTGCACCAGCCGTCTCGGCTACCGGTAGCGGGTGCGTACAGTCTTCGAAGTGTCAGAACATGTGAGGGAACCCGCGGCGTTGCTCGGGCCCGCGGAAGTGCGATCTCTCGCCGCAGAATTGGACGTCCGTCCCACCAAGACGCTCGGACAGAACTTCGTGCACGACGCCAACACCGTGCGTCGCATCGTCGCGTCGGCCGGCGTCGGTGGCGCCGACACCGTTCTCGAAGTCGGCCCCGGTCTCGGATCGCTGACGCTTGCGCTCCTCGATGTCGCCGACGCGGTCGTCGCCGTCGAGATCGACCCGAAACTCGCCGCGCGGTTGCCGATCACTGCCGCCGAACGTGCGCCGTCGCAGGCCGATCAGCTCACCGTCGTTCTGTCCGACGCGATGAAGGTGCGTGCGTCGGACATTCCGGGCGAGCCGTCCGCGCTGGTGGCCAACCTTCCGTACAACGTCGCGGTTCCCGTTCTGCTGCACCTGTTCTCGGAGTTGCCGTCGCTACGCACCGCCTTGGTGATGGTGCAGGCAGAGGTCGCCGACCGTCTCGCCGCGGATCCGGGCAGCAAGATCTACGGCATCCCGAGCGTCAAGGCCAACTTCTTCGGCACCGTCAAACGTGCAGGCTCCGTTGGTCGTTCGGTGTTCTGGCCGGTGCCCAAAGTCGAATCCGGGCTCGTGCGTATCGACCGGTACGAGAACCCGCCGTGGTCGATGGACGACGAACATCGCCGTCGCGTGTTCTCGGTCGTCGATGCCGCATTCGCGCAGCGGCGCAAGACATTACGTGCGGCGTTGTCCGGTTGGGCGGGTTCGGCAGTCGAAGCCGAGCGTCGTCTGCGTGCGGCGGACATCGACCCGTCGGCGCGTGGGGAGACTCTCGACGCGGCCGCGTACGTGCGTCTTGCCGGCGTCACCCCGTCTTCCTGATCGGCATCGATGTCACGCGGCATCCGATAGACAGTTGCTACGGACCATCGATGCCGGCGGGAGCGCGCACACTCGCCAGGTACCGCTCACTCACTTTGCTGTGCCATTCGGCGACCTTCCGGCATTCGTCGCGCAGTTCGGCGGGTTCGACGACGGTGAAATCGGTGTCGAAGGCGTACAGCCACCGCGCGATCGACTGCAGCGAATCGCCCGACAACACGATCGTGCACGTGTCGTCGGTGCCGGATTCGAGTGTGCCCCAGTGCTCGTCGACCATCGGCGCGATCGTCTCGATGGCCGCGTGCAACAGGATTCGCGCTTTCACCTGCGTGTACGGGTGGTCGATTCCTTTCGCGACGAACGCCGCGGCACCGCCGTCGGGAAGTTCGCGACGCGTGAACCGCGGACCCGTCGGGATCTTCGGGTCCATGCGGTCGACGCGGAAGGACCGCCAGTCGTCGCGCATGATGTCCCATCCGAGCAGATACCAGCGGGCACCGGCACGCACGAGGCTGTACGGCTCGACCTCGCGCCTGGCTTCGGTGCCGTCGTGCCTGCGGTAGTCGAAGCGCAGGCGTTCACGGTTGTGACAGACGCCCGCCACGGTCGCGAGAACCGACGCGTCGACGGCCGAGCGCGCGGGCCGCTCGACGACGTCGATCCGCAACGCGTCGAGTCGATGTTGGATGCGCGACGGCATCACCTGACGCAATTTGGTCAGCGCCCGCAGCGAGGCCTCGCCGATGCCCGCGACCGAGCCGCCGGCCGCGCTCTGCAGGCCGAACGCGACGGCGAGCGCTTCGTCGTCGTCGAGAAGCAGCGGGGGCATCTCGGCGCCTGCACCCAGCTGATATCCGCCGCCGACGCCCGAGGTGGCGTTGACCGGGTAGCCGATCTCGCGGAGCTTGTCGACGTCGCGGCGCACGGTTCGCGGCGTGACATTCAGGCGCTCGGCGAGGTCCGCGCCCGCCCAGTCCCGACGTGTCTGCAGCAGCGACAACAATCTGAGCAGTCGTGCCGATGTTTCCCGCATAGCTCAGATGATGGCATCGATCGCGGACGATTGCCGTCCTCGATCAGCGGGCAGGAGGAGTGTCGTCGCATTTCTCCACTACTGTTGACTCTCGTGCTCTCAGTCGTTCCCAGCCCCGTCGTCGTTCGGGCGCCGTCGAAGGTCAACCTCCACCTGTCGGTCGGTGACCAGCGCGCCGACGGCTATCACGAGCTGACGACGGTCTTCCAGGCGCTGTCGCTGTCCGACGAGGTCTCGGTCGTGCCCGCGAAAGCTCTGAGGGTGTCCGTGCGGGGCGAGAACGCGTCGTCCGTTCCGACCGACGAGCGGAACCTCGTGTGGAAAGCTGCGGTCCTGCTTGCCGGCGCGGTCGGCCGCGAGCCGCTCGTCGACATCACCATCGACAAGGGCATCCCCGTCGCCGGTGGCATGGCGGGTGGCAGCACCGACGCGGCGGCGACGTTGGTCGCATTGAACGCGCTGTGGGAGCTCGATCTGTCGCGTGAGGAACTGACCGACCTGGCCGCCCAGCTCGGCAGCGACGTGCCGTTCGTTCTGCACGGCGGCACCGCCGTCGGAACCGGACGCGGTGAGAAACTGCTTCCCGTGTTGTCGCGCAACACGTTCCACTGGGTGCTCGCGCTCGCCAAGGGCGGCTTGCAGACTCCCGCCGTGTTCCGCGAACTGGACGAACTTCGCGAGAAGGGTTCACCGCCGCGCATCGGTGAACCCGAAGAGCTGATGCATGCCCTGGCATCCGGGGATGCGACGGCGTTGGCGCCGTTGCTCGGCAACGATCTGCAAGCCGCCGCGGTGTCGTTGCTCCCGCAATTGCGTCGTACCTTGCGCGCGGGCGTCGCGGCAGGCGCGTTGGCGGGCATCGTGTCGGGTTCGGGCCCGACGTGTGCGTTCCTGTGTGCCGACTCCGACACTGCCGTCGCGGTCGGTGCCGAACTGTCCGGTGCAGGCGTGTGCCGCACCGTGCGTGTTGCGAGCGGTCCGGTTCCCGGCGCTCGTGTCGTTACTAGTGAATCGATTGGTTTTTCTTGATGGTCAATCTCGTCAACCTCGAAAACGTCTCGAAGTCCTTCGGCGTCAAGCCACTTCTCGACGGTGTCTCCCTCGGCGTGCAGGAGGGCGAACGCATCGGAATGGTCGGCCTCAACGGCGGCGGGAAGACGACGACGCTCGAGGTGCTCGCCGGGCTCGAACCGCCGGACTCGGGCCGCGTCAGCCGCGTCGGGGGACTGCGGATGGCCGTCGTCACGCAGCGCGGTGTCCTGCCGCCCGGATCGACCGTCGGACAGGTGGTTCTGGATCCGCTCGGCATGGCAGAACACGAATGGGCCGGTGACGCGCGCGTCCGAAACATATTGACGGGCATCGGAATCGCCGATCTCGGTCCCGAGGGCAGTTCGGGTCTCGACGCGTCGATCGACAACCTGTCCGGAGGCGAGCGCCGACGCGTCGCACTGGCGGCGGCTCTCGTACAGGATCTCGACCTTCTCGTACTCGACGAGCCCACCAACCACCTCGACGTCGAAGGTGTGCAATGGCTTGCGGCGCACTTGGTTTCGCGACGCAGTGCACTCGTCGTCGTCACGCACGACCGCTGGTTCCTCGACACCGTCGCGACGCGGACGTGGGAGGTCGTCGGCGGCCGCGTCGAAGCGTACGAGGGTGGCTACAACGACTGGATCTTCGCGCGGGCCGAACGCGCTCGTCAGGCCGACGCGTCGGAGGAACGTCGACGCAACCTGGCGCGCAAGGAACTCGCATGGCTGCGCCGCGGTGCGCCCGCTCGAACGTCGAAGCCGAAGTACCGCATCGAAGCCGCCGAGGCGCTGATCGCCGACGTCCCCGCGCCCCGTGACTCCGTGGCGCTGGCGTCGTTCGCGACCCGCAGGCTGGGGCGTGTCGTCATCGAACTCGAGGATGCGCGTCTGGAGACGCCCGACGGCCGGGTCCTGGTGCGGGACTTCACGTGGCGTCTCGCGCCGGGAGAACGCGTCGGCCTCGTCGGCGTCAACGGCTCGGGCAAGACTACTCTGCTGCGCACGCTGGCCGGCGAACTGGAACCGGCGGCGGGCAAGCGAATTCAGGGCCAGACCGTCAAGATCGGCTGGCTGAAGCAGGAATTGGACGACCTGCCGAAGACCCTGCGGGTACTCGAAGCCGTCAAGGAGGTCGCCGAGCGAATCACGCTGGGCGACAAGGAAATTTCGGCAGGCCAGCTCGCGGAGCGGCTGGGGTTCACGCCTGCGCGTCAGCGCACTCCTGTCGGCGATCTGTCCGGTGGAGAACGACGCCGCCTGCAGCTCACCCGTGTGCTGATGGCCGAGCCCAACGTGCTGCTGCTCGACGAGCCGACCAACGACCTCGACATCGACACGCTGCAGCAGCTCGAAGATCTGCTCGACGGCTGGGCAGGCACGCTCGTCGTCATCAGTCACGACCGGTACCTGATCGAGCGCATCTGTGACTCGACGTGGGCACTGTTCGGCGACGGCAAGCTGACCAACCTTCCGGGCGGCATCGAGGAGTACCTGCGCAGGCGCGCGGTGCTGGCGGCGGACGCGGCCCCGGATTCCCTGACGACCGGTGGCCCGGCGAAGAAGGCCGTGCGCGACGCGGCATCGGAACGCGCGGCGCGCAAGGAACTGAGCAAGCTGGAAAAGCTCGTCGTACGGCTGTCCGATCGGGAAGTGGCGCTGCACGCCGAACTCGCTGCGGCCGCGACGGATCCGGGCAAGCTCGTCGAGCTGGACACGGAACTGAAGAAAGTCGTCGCCGACAAGGACGTCGCCGAGGAGCGATGGATGGAGCTCGCCGCCGAACTCGACTGACGTGCGTGGTCGCATCGTTGCGTACGGTGTGAAGATGGGATCTGGCGAATCGCACACACCGGCCGCGACGGCCCGAGCAACGACGTCGGTCGTCCGGACCGCCCTGGGAGATGCCTTCGACGAACTTCACCCGAAGGTGCAGTGGCGCTTCGGTTTGTCGGCGTCCGACGAGCGTTGCCAGGTCGGGGTCGGCGTCATGGAGGAGATGACGCACTCGGCGCTGATTCCGCCTCCGATGTTGTGGCTGGGGGCGCGACGGGGTCTGTTCCCCGGAGGCAAGGCCCGCGACGTTCCGTTCACGATCGTCAACTACGCCTACGTGGACGAGCTCGGGCGTGACACCCTCTCGTTCGTGCGTCGCTTCTCGTTCGCCGGTTCGCCACAGGGGATGAATTCGGTGATGGTGACGCCGACCGTATCCACGAGTCCAGGGCATGCGCTGGACTACCTGGGATTTCACTCGGACATGATCGTGCGCACGACGTGCAGCGTCGACGACGACGGTGGCCTGGTTCTGGAAAGCGGCGCCCCGAAAGTGTTGGGCGTGCCCACTCCACACCTCGCGTCGGCGACGACCATCGGTCGCGAATGGTGGGACGAACACGAGCAGCGACACCGCATCCAGATCGAGGTGACGTCACCGGTGATGGGTCGTCTGTTCCTCTACCGCGGGTGGTTCACGGCCGAGGAGCGGCCGTGCCCGGCGGGCGACATTCCCGCGTCCGCCAAGCCGACGCGGCTCGAACGCCGGGAGTAGCTCCCACACGGGTGTGGACCTTCCGGCCCCCTCGGACGGAAGGTCCACACCCGTTCAGGGGGAGGGTCAGCGATATCCCTTGGCGGGGTTGAGCAGATCCAGCACGATGGTCTGGCCGTTGGAGCGGACGTGGATTTCCGGGTTCTGAAGTCCGCCGGAGACGAGGTACTCACCGAGGAGCTGCAGCAGCTCGTCGGGACCGACGGAGGTGTCGGGAGTGCGGATGTCGCCGGTGCGGCTGCCCAACTCGTTCTGCGTCAAGCGTCCGGCGATACGTACCGATGCGACGCCCATGGCGGTGCGACGGTCGGGTGCACCGCTGCGGCCGATGCTCGACGAGGAGCTCGTGCTGTTCGATGCATGCGTGTTCGACCGGCCGTTGGTGGGCAGGCCGTGCTCGGAGATCTGCTCGCTACTGGTCACTTCAACCTCGTTCGATTCCTGGGATGGCTGCTCGGTCTTGGTGGTGTCGACATGCTTCTTCGCGTCGGACGTGCGGGAACTCGACTCCGACGCCTGGGGCTTCACCTTGTCGAGCGATGCTTCTGCGGGCGCCGAAGTGCTCGTGCGATCCACCGATTCCGGAGTGTCGGACTTGGCCGCGGAGACTCCCGGAGCCAGTGTGGGAGTGGGCGTGGTCAACCGGTGAGCCGGCGCCTGGCCGATCTTGATACCCGCCAGCGGATAGCTGGATCCCTGTGTCATCTTCAACCCCGAGTCGTCGGCATGAACCCTTCGGCTTCGAGCTCTAAACAAACTCGAAGCCCGTTCGGACCTCGGAAGAATAACACTTCGTCTGTTTAAGGGGTGATCTTCTCGCGTTCTTTCCGATTCTGGATGCGAAACCATGCTGTGAAGCCCCACAGAACGAACGCGGCGTACACGAGATACAGCACAGCCGACGGGTAGAAACCGGCGCTGAACAGGAGGGGAACGCCCACGGCGTCGACGGCGATCCAGATCAGCCAGAACTCGGTGATGCCACGGGCCATTCCGAACGTGGCGAGCAGCGAGCCGGTGAAGATCCAGGCGTCGGCCCACTTTCCGTAGGAGCCGAGGTAGTCGAAGAGCTGCGCGAAGCCGACGGTACCCACCACCATGACGGCGATCATCGCCACGCGTTCCCGCGTCGAAGCCCAGTGGGGCATCACCGGCCGTGCGTGGGTTCGTGCGGTTCGCGCCCAGCGCCACCAGCCGTAGACGCTGACCGTGATGAACAGCAGCTGCCTGCCGGCCTGGCCGTAGAGGTCGAGTGCCTGCGGAGTGTGGAACACGCCGCCGAGAAACACCGTGAACAGCAGGGCGTTGCCGACGATGCCCACCGGCCACGCCCAGACGACGCGTCGCATCCCGCCGATCGCCGACGCCAACCCGAACCCGTTTCCGACGATCTCCCGCCAGAGAATTGCATGACCCGCGATGGATACCTGCGCGTCGAGCAGCTGGATGAGCACTATTCGCCTGCGGCGACCAGAGGCTCTAGCGTCAGTTCCGGCATTTCCTTCTCGAGGTACTGCAGACGCCACTTGTCGCTGACGAGCGCGAGCAACGCCCCGTCGGTGCGCGTGAAGACCTCGACGCCGCGCTGACGGCCCAACTCGGTGGCCGACTCGGCGTCGGTGCGGCGCGCGACGGAGTATCCGAGCGGCTCGAGTCGGGCGTCGACGCCGAATTCGGTCTTCATGCGGGCCGTGACGACCTCGAACTGCATCGGGCCGACGGCAGCGAGCACAGGGGAGGCGTCGCCGCGAATGTCGTTGCGCAACACCTGTACGACGCCTTCCGAGTCCATCTGCTCGACGGCACGTCGGAACTTCTTGTACTTGTCCGCGCTGTCGACGCGCAGGGCCGCGAAGTGCTCGGGCGCGAAGGACGGGATCGGCGGGTACTCGACCTTCTTGTCGGTGAACAGCGTGTGCCCGGGCGCCAGCGCGGTCGCGTTGACGAGGCCGACGACGTCGCCCGGGTAGGCGTTCTCGACGGTGGAGCGTTCGCGGCCGAACACCGTCAGCGCGTACTTGGTGGTGAACGGCTTCCCGGTCTGTGCGTGGGTGACGACCATGCCGCGTTCGAACACGCCGGAGACGACGCGCATGAACGCGAGACGGTCGCGGTGTGCGGTGTCCATGCCCGCCTGCACCTTGAAGACGACGGCGCTGAACGGGTCGGTGACCTCGCGCGTGCCGCCCTTGATGTCCTCACGGGCGCCGGGCGCGGGTGCGAGGGCGACCAACGTGTCGAGGATCTGGCGGACACCGAAGTTCAGCATCGCGGAGCCGAAGATGACCGGTGACGTCTGGCCGGCGAGGAACAATTCCTGATCGTGAGCCTGTCCGCTCGAGACGAGCAGCTCGCTCTCCTCGAGCGCGGTCTCCCACTCCGAGCCCTCGCGCGCGAGAGCGGCGTCGGCGTCGAGCAGTTCCTCGGGGGCGATGGTCGCGCCACCTGCCGTGCGCGTGAAGCGAATGTAGTTGCCTGCCCGGACGTCGAGAAGCCCGCGGAAGTCGCCCGCGATACCGACGGGCCAGTACAGCGGCGTGGGCGTCAGTCCGATGCGCTGCTCGATCTCGTCGAGCAGTTCCAACGGTGACTGGCCGGGGCGGTCCCACTTGTTGATCACGGTGATGACCGGGATACCGAACTGGCGGCAGACCTGGAACAGCTTGAGGGTCTGCGGTTCGAGGCCCTTCGCGGCGTCGATGAGCATGACGGCCGCGTCGACGGCCGTCAGCACGCGGTAGGTGTCCTCGGAGAAGTCGGCGTGACCAGGGGTGTCGACGAGGTTGATGACGTTGGTGTCGTCGACGGTCGGATCGACCTGGTAGTTGAACTGCAGCGCCGTGGAACTGACGGAGATACCGCGGGCCTTCTCCATCTCCATCCAGTCGGACACCGTCGAACGACGACCGGCCTTGCCGTGAATGGCACCGGCCTCGGAGATCACACGGGCGTGCAGTGCGAGCGCTTCGGTGAGCGTCGACTTACCGGCGTCCGGGTGCGAGATGACGGCGAAGGTGCGACGACGGGCGACTTCGGACGCGAGTTCCTTGTGCGCGTTCTTCGGCTGGCTCGGTGCCGACTCGGTGGGGGTAGTGCCGACGTCTACCGAATCGGGCGTACTCAAGCGAACCTCTTTTGGGTGGAGTGGGGTTTGTTGCCGGTACCAGGGTACTCGGAGCCAGGAGCGGTAACGGTTCCCGCACGGAGCTTCGATGGAATACCCGTAAGCGCGACGCTGGACGAGCGAGGAGACGCCCATGAGTAAGTTCACGGAAGAAATGTTCGCCACGGCGGCGAGCAGTCCCCGCGGGCTCGTCACGGGTGAACCCGACGAGGCTCTCCGACAGTCGTGGGGCGAGATCCATCGGGTGGCGCGCAAGATGGCGGGAGCGCTTGCCGACGCGGGCATCGGCCACGGTGACGCCATCGGCATTCTCGCCGGTCAACCCGTCGACATCGCCCCTGCGTGTCAGGCGGCGTGGATGCGCGGTGGTTCGGTCACCATGCTGCATCAGCCGACGCCGCGCACCGATCTGGCGGTGTGGGGTGAGGACACCGAGACGGTCGTGACCATGATCGAGGCCAAAGCGGTGATCCTCGGTGCCCCGTTCGACATCGCCGCGCCGGTGCTCGAGGAGCGCGGCATCACGGTGCTGAAGATCGAGGACATGCGGGGCGGTCGCGACGTCGACCCGATTCCGACCGACGAGTCCGATATCGCGTTGCAGCAGTTGACCTCCGGATCCACCGGGTCGCCGAAGGCCGTGCGGATCACGCACGAGAACTTCTACGTCAACGCCTACGCGATGATCGATCGCATCAAGTTCGACGTCGACTCCGACGTCATGATCAGCTGGCTCCCGCTGTTCCACGACATGGGGATGGTCGGGTTCCTGACCGTGCCGATGCAGGTCGGTGCCGAGGTCGTCAGCGTGACGCCACTCGACTTTCTGCGTTCACCTCTGTTGTGGGCCAAGCTGATTCACAAGTATCGCGGGACCGTCACGGCCGCACCGAATTTCGCGTACTCGCTGTTGGCTCGCCGGCTTCGTCAGGCCGAGGACGGTATGGATCTCGACCTCAGCACGCTGCGGTACGCGTGGAACGGTGCCGAGCCGGTCGACCCCGACACCATGATCGCGTTGGCGGAGGCCGGTGCGCCGTACGGGCTCGATCCACATGCCCTTGCTCCGGTGTACGGAATGGCGGAAACGACGCTGGCAGTGTCCATTCCGGATCCGGGGCAGGGGCAGGTTCTCGACGTCGTCGACGCGGACCTGCTCGAAGCCATGGGCCGTGCCGTTCCCGCGACGAAGGGCAACGTCCGACGGCTCGCGACGCTCGGCAAGATGGTTCCAGGGCTCGAGGGACGCGTCGTCGACAAGGAGGGGCAGGTTCTCACCCCGCGCGGTGTCGGCATCATCGAGGTCCGCGGCAAGGCCGTCACGCCGGGGTACATCACCGTCGACGGTCCGGTGCCCACCCAGGATTCCGACGGGTGGCTCGATACCGGCGACGTCGGCTACTTCACCGAAGAAGGACTCGTCGTGGTGTGCGGTCGCATCAAGGACGTCATCATCATGGGCGGCCGCAACATCTATCCGACCGACATCGAGCGAGCCGCCGCGTCGGTCGAGGGAGTGCGGCCGGGTAACGCCGTCGCGATCCGGCTCGACGCGGGGGAGAAGCGCGAAAGCTTCGCCGTCGCAGTCGAAACGAACGACTATCAGAATCCCGACGAGGTCAAGCGCATCGAACGCGAACTCGTGCACGCGGTGTACTCGGAGGTCGGAGTGCGCCCGCGTACCGTCGCCGTGCTCGGGCCGGGTTCGATTCCGAAGACGTCGTCGGGCAAGCTGCGTCGCGCGAATTCGGCTGCGTTGCTGGGCTAGTCGTGCGTGCGAATGTATAGAGGGCTACACATTCGCACGCACGGGAGCGTCAGCGCATGTGCACTTGATTCTGCGCGGCCTCCAGCCCGACGCGCAGGATCAGTTCGGCCGCGTCGGCGGCTTCCTCGCAGATGACGCCGAGGTCCTTGCGTTCCGCGGCCGAGAACGGTTTGAGAACGTAGGAGGCCGGATCCATCCGGCCCGGCGGGCGGCCGACGCCGACGCGCACGCGCTGGTAGTCCTTCGTCGACAGGTGCTGCGAGATCGACCGCAATCCGTTGTGGCCGCCCTCGCCGCCGCCGACCTTGAGTCGAATGGTGCCGAAGTCGATGTCCAGCTCGTCGTGAATCACGATGATGTTCGCCGGTTCGACGGAGAAGAAGCGCGCCAGCGCCGCGACGGGTTGGCCGGACAGGTTCATGAACGTCCGAGGCTTCGCGACGACGACGGGGCGATCGTTCGAACGTGCCTGCACGACATCGGAATTCGACTTCTTGTGCGACGAGAACTTCGCGCCGATGCGTGCCGCGAGTACGTCCGCGACCATGAAGCCCACGTTGTGGCGAGTTGTCTCGTACTGCGGCCCCGGATTGCCGAGGCCGACGATCAGCGCGGTGTCGTTCACGGTGTTCATACTTTCTCATCGAGCGGCGAAACGAAAAACGCGCCGCTCCCGACCATGGGGAGCGGCGCGTTTCGAGCAGGTGAGATCAGCTCTCGTCGGAGCTCTCCTCGGATGCACCTTCTTCGTCGACGACGTCGCCGGTCGGAGCCTCGTCGCCTTCGGCCTCTGCCTCGAGTGCAGCCTCGGACGGAGCCTCGACGACGTTGACGAGCAGCGTCTCCGGGTCGGACACCAGGGTGACGCCGGACGGCAGCGTCAGGTCTGCTGCGGTGATCTGGGTGCCGATCTCGGCGCCCTCGACCGAGACCTCGAGGGACTCGGGGATGGACAGCGCGTCTGCCTCGATCTCGACGGCGGCGGTGTCGGTGGTGACGAGTGCGCCCGGAGCTGCATCGCCCTCGACGACGATGTTGACCTCGACGGTGACGCGCTCGCCCTTCTTCAGAACGAGGAGGTCGGCGTGCTCGATGTTGCGCTTGATCGGGTGAACGACGACCGACTTGGTCAGCGCGAGCTGCTCCTTGCCGTCGATGTCGAGCGACAGAACAGCGTTGGTGCCGTCCTTACGCAGGATGGCGGCGAATGCGCGGTAGTCGACCGCGAGGTGCTGGGGGTCGGTGCCGTGTCCGTACAGAACTGCGGGGACCTGGCCGTCGCGACGCGTGCGACGAGCTGCGCCCTTGCCGAATTCGGTGCGGACGATCGCTTTGAGGTTGTTGGTGTCTGACATGAAGAACGGCTCCTGCATTCACTGGGTGGACTTGGCTTCGTCGGGGCAGACACGAACGAGCAAGGCCCAGGGGCCGAGCCGCGTCGATCACGGTAGTTCCTGTCGGGGACCTACCCTCGCCGAGACAACCCGGAATACTTTACACCATGGGCGCCTGCGGCGCACGTGCACGACAATGCATAGCGGGCTATGTGTTTTCGTGCACGAGTCGTGTCGCGACATCACGCGCCACGTGGACCGCGTCGTCGCGTGCTCCCGCGGTGCTCATGACGACGGCACCCTCGTGGATCAGGGACAGTCGCACCGAGAGTTCGTGGGGCGACGCCAGGCCTGCTTCGGTGGCCAAGCGCTCGAACAGTGCCCGCGTCCACTCCTTCTCCGAGCGGATGACGTCGAGTGCCGGGTGGTCCGTGCCGCCGTACTCGGCGAACGCGTTGACGAACCCGCATCCGCGGTGGTTGTCGCGCATCCACGCGGCCAACGCGTCGTAGACGCCGAGGATGCGCTCGGATCCCGCGGGCAGTGGCTCCAGGTAGTCGAGGACGAAAGCGCACCACCGTTCGAAGCGCCGCTGCAGGTAGTGCATGACCAGCCCGTCCTTGGATCCGAACCGGTCGTAAAGGGTCTTCTTCGTCGTGCCTGCCTCGTCGGCGATGAGGTCGACGCCGACAGCACGAATTCCGCGGTCGTAGAACAGCGCGCTGGCGACGGTCAGGATGCGTTCGCCGGCAGGCGTGAGCGCCTTCGTCATGTGGTCTCCTTCACAGGTCCACTGCAAGTATACAGACCTGTATGGTTACCTCGCTGGTATGACTCGAACGGACGTTGTTGCCTCGATCTCTCTCGTGATCCTGTGGAGCTCCGGGTTCATCGGCGCGGAACTGGGGACGGCCTACACGTCGGCGAACACGCTGTTGGGCTGGCGCTACGTGGTCGCCGTCGTGATCCTGGGGCTGTGGTGCTGGTTCAGGGGACTGCGCCCGACGTGGACGAGCGTTCGCAGACAGGTGGTGCTCGGCTTCTTCTGTCAGTTCCTCTACCTCGCGTGCATCTTCGCGGGTGTCGCGGCCGGGGTCCCCGCCGGCACGTCCGCACTGATCGCCGCGATGCAGCCCCTCGTCGTCGCCGCGTTGTCGACGCGTCTGCTCGGCGAGCGGTTCGGGCGAGAGCGTGCGGTCGCGATGGCCGTCGGCTTCGGCGGGGTGATTCTCGTCGTCGCGGGTGACCTCGGTGGCGGCAGCGCGGCGTGGCCGGCGTATCTGCTCCCGGTCGTCGGGATGCTCTCGTTGTCCGTCGGCACCGTGCTCGAGCGCAGGATGCAGACGAACGATCCGATCCCCCTCGCGATGTTCGTTCAGGGTGCAGTCGCGGCGACGTTGTTCATGGCGTGGAACGTCGTCACCGACGACGTGGCGCCTCCCATGACGTCGGGATTCTGGGTGGCCGTCGGGTGGCTGGTCGTGTTGTCGACGTTCGGCGCGTACGGCGTCTACCTGTTCGTGGTGCGACGCCGCGGCGCGACCACCGCGAGCAGTCTGCTGCTTCTGACGCCCGCGACGACGATGGTGTGGGCCTTCCTGATGTTCGACGCGCCGATCACGTGGTTGGCGGTGATCGGCGCCTCCGTCGTCTGTGCGCGCGAATATATAGCCCGCTGTACATTCGCGCTCACGAGGCGCGAAGCGCCGCGACCATCTCGTCCAATTGCTCGACGGTGACGAAGTAGTGCGGCGACGCCCGGACGACGGCGTCGAGTCCACGCTGTGTCATGTCGACGAGCGTCGAACGCCGATGGCTGACGGTGACCGTCACGTTTCGCTGAGCGAGGGCATCGCGTACGTCGATCGGCGCCTTGCCGTCGACGGTGAACGAGACGATGCCGCTCTTGCGCTCACCGAGGTCGTGCACGGTCACCCCGCCCACACCACGCAGCGCCGCGCGCAGATACTCGGCGCGTTCGACGACGGCTTCCTGGACGTTGTCGATGCCGATGTCGAGCAGATAGTCGACGGCAGTACCCAACGCCAGCCGGGCCGCGACGTCGCATTCCCAGAACTCGAAGCGCGTCACGTCGGGCGCGAGCCGGAAGTCGTTCTCGCCCGTCCACTGCGCGCTGTGCAGGTCGAGAGCGGGCGGTTCGAGGGTCGTCGCCAACTCGGGACGCATGTACAGAAATCCGGTGCCGCGCGGTCCTCGCAACCACTTTCGACCGGTCGCGCTGAGTGCGTCGACGCCGAGTTCGTCGACGTCGACGCGTATCTGGCCGATCGACTGGCACGCATCGAGCAGTACGAGCGCGTCGTGGCGGTGAGCCAGTTCGGCGACCTCACGCGCCGGATTGACCAATCCACCGTTGGTCGGTGCATGCACGAGCGAGACGACGCGGACGGAATCGTCGAGCATCTTCTCGAACGCGTCGAGGTCGATCTGCCCGCTCGGATCGCTCGGCACGAACTCGACGACGGCTCCGACAGCCTCGGCCCGCTGCAGCGCCGCGATCGCGTTGCTCGCGTACTCGACCTCGCACAGCAGCACGCGGTCGCCCTCGGCCAGCGGGATCGAATAGAAGAAATCGCTCCACGCGCGAGTTGCGCTGTCGCTCAACGCAATGTCCGACGCGTGTGCTCCGATCAACGTCGCGATCGAACTCTTGACGCCCGCGAGATCGGACATGCGTTCGTTCGCTGCCCGGTAGCCGCCGACCTCCGCTTCCCGACGCAGATGCGCGACGGCGGTCTCGACGACCGGTGTCGGTGGGAGCGAGGATCCTGCGCTGTCGAGGAACACGGTGGTCTCCGCGGCAGGGGTATCGCGACGGATTCGGTCCAGGTCGAACATCTCGGCGCCTTCCGGAGACGGTATTTGTCGGTGCGCTGTGGTGAACTCGTGGCTAGTGTCGAAGACAGGCTTTCACACGGGAAGCCGTTCGGGCGCCAACGGCCCGCGCGTTTTCGGTGATACCACCCGGGGTAGTGGGGACGAGAGCTAGGAGGCTCCCATGTCGTCCAACGAGAAGTCCCTCGAATTGAGTTCGCGCCCAGCGGCAGAAGCATATGTCGCAAGTGTCTGTTTCAAACTCGGTCCACCGCAGCTCATCGGTGCCGAATTGGAATTTCTGACGCACACTGCCGACGGCGACAGGCCGTCTCTCGACCATCTCGCGACCGCTCTGGGAGAGTTCGCGCCGCGCAGCATCTCACCTGATTCACCCGCCTCGCCTCTGCCGGGCGGAAGCGCCGTCACCATCGAACCGGGCGGCCAGATAGAACTTTCCAGCTCGCCGTTCGCTTCGGTGCGCGAACTACAGGACGCAGTCGATTCCGACGCCCTCCACGTCGAGGACCTGCTCCGCACTCACGGCGTCGCCCTCTCGTCGATTCCCGCGGACACCGAGCGTGCCGCGAGGCGCCTTCTGGTTCTGCCGCGTTACTGCGCGATGGAGAACCGCTTCACCACCATCGGCCCGTTCGGCAAACTGATGATGTGCAACACCGCCGCGACGCAGATCAGCGTCGACGCCGGGGCGGACCGCGCCGACGTCACGCGCAGGTGGCAGATGCTCGAGGCCATCGGTCCTGCATTCGTCGCGGCCTTCGCGTGTTCGCCGCAGCTGCACGGCGCGCCGGACGACGGGTGGGCGTCGCAACGCATGCGCACGTGGCTGGAATTGGACGGCTCGCGCACCGACGTCCCGAGCACCGGTGACCCCATGACCGACTACGCAGCCTGGGCCGTCGACGTGCCGTTGCTGTGTATTCGCGGGGAGACCGAGAACTGGGAGGCCCCGGAGGGAATGTCGTTCGCGGACTGGATCGCCGACGAAGCACCGATCGGCCGCCGTCCCACCGAAGCCGACCTGGACTACCACCTCACGACGCTGTTTCCGCACGTACGGGCATGCGGGCATCTCGAGATCCGATATCTCGACGCGCAGCCGGACAACCAGTGGGTCGTTCCCGCCGCCGCGTTCGACGCGTTGTTGTCCAGCCCGGCCGTCACCGACGCGGCCTGTTCGATTGCAGGTCCGACGTCGGGCCGGTGGACGGACGCAGCCCGGGTCGGCCTCGCCGACGCCGAATTCCGGCACGGGGCCGAGGATGTGCTGCGCCTCGCCGCCGAACATTCCGTCGAGTACGGCGAGATGCTCATGCTCACCGCCGAGCGATGTCGCCGCGGCGAAACACCGACGTCGACCGTTCCGAGACGTTCGACCGACAGGGAGCCGGTATGACCGAGACCGAGCAGCTGAGAAGTGCCGTCGAGAAGGTCCTGACGCGCAGCCGGGCCCGCAGCGAAGCCCTCACTCAGTGCGTCGACGAGACGGATCTGATCGCACAGCATTCGCCGCTGATGAGCCCACTGGTGTGGGACCTCGCGCATATCGGCAACCAGGAAGAGCTCTGGCTGGTTCGCGACGTCGGTGGCCGTGAGCCGGTGCGCCGCGACATCGACGAACTGTACGACGCGTTCAAGCACTCCAGGTCGAGCCGGCCGTCGCTACCGCTTCTGACGCCCGACGAAGCGCGCGCGTACGTCTCGACGGTGCGCGACAAGGTGTGGGACGTGCTGGGCACCAGCCCGCTGGACGGCCGTCGACTCGAACGCGACGGGTTCGCGTTCGGCATGGTCGCGCAGCACGAACAGCAGCACGACGAGACGATGTTGGCGACGCATCAGTTGCGCGTCGGCCCTGCGGTGCTGACGGCGCCTCCGCCCCCGCCGGCCCGTGTGCCCGCGTCGGGGGAGGTCGTCGTCGCAGGTGGGGAGTTCACGATGGGGACCTCGCTCGACCCGTGGGCGCTCGACAACGAACGGCCTGCACATTCGACTTACGTGCCGTCGTTCGCGATCGACGTCGCCCCTGTCACCAACGCTCAGTACGCCGCGTTCATCGATGCGGGCGGCTACGAACGGCCCGAACTGTGGAGCGAACGCGGCTGGGCGCATCGGACTGCCGAGAAGCTGCAGGCACCGCAGTTCTGGGAGCGCGACTCGGGCGGTGCGTGGTGGCGTCGGGCGTTCGGTGTCTCGGCGCAGGTACGTCCGGATCAGCCCGTCGTGCACGTGTGCTTCTTCGAGGCCGAGGCGTATGCGCGCTGGGCAGGCAAGCGTCTGCCCACCGAGGCCGAGTGGGAGAAGGCCGCGCGGTTCGACCCGACGACGGGGACAGTGCGCAAGTACCCGTGGGGCGACGCCGAACCCAGCGAGGCGCACGCCAACCTCGGTCAACGACATCTCGAGCCGGCCGACGTCGGCGCCTACCCGGCAGGGGCGTCGGCGCAGGGCGTGCAGCAGCTGATCGGCGACGTCTGGGAGTGGACGTCGTCGAGCTTCGAGCCGTATCCGGGATTCGAGGCGTTCCCGTACGCGGAGTACTCCGAGGTGTTCTGGAGTGGGGACTATCGCGTGCTGCGCGGTGGTTCCTTCGGCACCGACGAGGTCGCCTGCCGCGGCACGTTCCGCAACTGGGACCACCCGATTCGCAGGCAGATATTCTCCGGAATCCGCTGTGCGCGAGACGTCGTCGATGTGTAGGCATCTGGGCTATCTCGGGCCCCTCCGTGGGGTCGGTGACGTACTGACGGCCGGTTCCCATTCTCTGCGTGTGCAGTCCTACGCACCGAAGGACATGCGCGGCGGGGGAACCATCAATGCCGACGGTTTCGGTGCCGCGTGGTGGGGTCGAGGTGGTGTGTCCTCCTACCGCAATGCGATGCCGATCTGGTCCGATCCTGCCGTCGACGACGTTCTGGCCGGCGTCGAATCCACGGCGGTCGTCGCCGCAGTACGGTCCGCGACGGTCGGCATGCCGGTCGAACGCAGCGCCTGCGCGCCGTTCACCGACGACACCTGGGCCTTCAGCCACAACGGGGTCGTGTTCGGGTTTCCCGAGGTACTGGTCGAACTCGCGTCCGAGGTCCCGACGCTCGATCTGTTGACGCTGCCCGCTCCGACGGATTCCGCCGCATTGTGGGTCATCCTGAGGCACCTCCTGCGCGACCACGAACCCGAGAAGGCCCTGCGTGAGTTGGCATCCCGGGTTCAGGCCGCGTCGCCGAAACCTCGGCTCAATCTCCTTCTCGGCGACGGCCGAACCCTGTACGCCACCACCATGTATCACTCGCTCGCGGTGTTGGACACCGGCGACTCCGTCACCGTGGCGTCCGAACCGCTCGACGACAACCCCGCGTGGACCCCGATCGGCGATCACCAATTCGTGTGCGCTCGACCGGGTCACATCGACATCACCGATCTTTGACCGAAGGAGACCCATGTCCGACACCGCGCTCGACGTCCACATCTCGCCGGAACGGCTGCTCGACGATCTACGCGCCGATGTGCGGCAGGGTCTGACGGCGTCGCCGAAGTGGTTGTCGCCCAAATGGTTCTACGATGCCGCGGGCAGCGAGCTGTTCGAGCAGATCACCGAACTCCCCGAATACTTCCCGACCCGCACCGAGCGTGCTCTCATCAAAGCGCACGCGTACGACATCGCCGAGCGCACCGACGCCGCGATTCTCGTCGAGCTCGGTTCCGGCTCGTCGGACAAGACCCGTCTGCTGCTTGCCGCCGGAACGAAGCACGGCTCGCTGCGCAAGTACGTTCCGCAGGACGTGTCTCCGTCCGCGTTGACGGGAGCGATCGAGCAGCTCTCGCAGGAGTTTCCCGCGCTCGAGATACAGGGGATCGTCAGCGATTTCACCGACACGCTGCACAACCTGCCTGCCGACGGACGTCGGACCATCGCATTCCTGGGCGGCACGCTCGGCAATCTCGTGCCCGACGAGAGAGCGATCTTTCTCGCCGACATCGCGCAGGCACTCGTCGCCGACGAATTCCTCGTTCTGGGAGTGGGTTTGGTGATCGATCCCGACGTTCTCGTTCCGGCGTACGACGACTCGATCGGCACCACGGCCGAATTCAATCGGAACGTGTTGTCGGTACTCAACTCTCGCCTGGGTGCCGACTTCGATCCCGAGAAGTTCGAGCACGTCGCTCTGTGGAACTCCGAGGCCGAGTGGATCGAGATGCGCCTTCGTGCCAAGGGAACACAGCACGTCCGGATCGACGATCTCGATCTGGACGTCACCTTCGAGGACGGCGAAGAGCTGCGGACGGAGATCTCGGCGAAGTTCAGGCGCGACGGTATCGAGCAGGAACTCGTCGACGCGGGCTTCCGCATCGACGAGTTCTGGACCGATCCGCAGGATCGATTCGCGTTGATCCTTGCGCGAAGGGCGCCTTCGGCGCCTGTGCGCGGATAGCTGGCCTGGGCTACGACTTTCCATGCACGGGTGGCTATGCCTCACTCAGCGCGACAACCGGCGAGATCCTGGTGGCTCGACGCGACGGGACCAGCGATGCGACGAGGGCGAGCACTGCGGCGCACAGCACCGTCCCCGCGATGACGGCCCACGGGAGTGTCGGCACCGTGATGCCCGACTGCGCGATCGACCCCAGCAGCGACTGCGCCGCGGCCCACCCGTAGACGATGCCGAGCAGCAGCCCGAACCCCATCGATGCGATCACCATCTGCGCGCTCTCGGACACGATCATGCTGCGAATCTGCTTGCGCGTGAAGCCGAGTGCGCGCAACAGCCCCAGCTCGCGGGTCCGCTGCATGACGCTGAGCGACAAGTTGTTCACCATTCCGACCGCGGCGATCACACCGGAGAACCCGATCAAGCCGGTCATGATACCGACGGTCACGGTCAGAACCTGATCGAGCGACTCGGCACTGAACTCGTTCTCGAGCATCGAACGGTAGCTGTACATCGCGACGGAGAACGTCACCACCAGCGTCACCCCGATCGGCAGACCCAGCGCGGTGCGCGTACTCCGTTCGGGGTACCGCGTGGCGTTGGCTGACGCCAGCCGCGCCGACGGCGAGGCTCCGAACAGTCGACCCACCACCCGCAGCAACCACGGCACGATCCGACGCGCACCCACCATGACTCCCGTGAACGACGCGGCCCCGCCGGCGAACGCAACGAGAACACCTGCGGGCGTGACGGTTCCGACGACGACACCCAGGCCGAGCAGAATCACGCCTCCCGCGATCAGGACGATCGCCGACGCCGTACGCGCGGTGCGTCGTGGCGCACTGCCTCCTGGCACGTCGACGACGGCCCCGGTGGCCTGGATCGGCGTGACGTCCAGTACCCGTTTCGCCCCGATGTACGACGCGGCCCACGTGGTTCCGACGACGATGACGACGGGCGTCGCAACAAGGGGCTGAACCGTCGTGTAGGCGACGTCGGGCAGCTTGCCGGAAGACACGGCAATCGCCCGCGCGAGGTGGCTGGATGCGACGCCCACCACGAGTCCGACTGCCGCTCCGAAGAATCCGACGGACAGTCCTTCGCGCGACACCGAACGGCGTAGCTCGCGGCCGGACGCGCCCAGAAGTCGGAGCAACGCAATGGTTTTGGTGCGTCCCGCCACGATGGTCCCGAAGGTGTTGGCCGTGACGACCGCAGCAACGTACAACGCCAGCAGAATGAAGACCATGGCGACGCAGTACAGTGCGATCGCGACCGAGCCCTCGCCGTCGTCCCCGAAGATGTCGAGCAGGAACGCCGTCGCCTGGATCAGGACGACACCGAAGAACGACGCCAACGCCGTCACCAGAATGCTCGCACCGTGCTCTCGTCGTCCGGACGAGTTCGTCATCGCCCTCATGCCGCCGTCTCCATCGCGAGCATGTAGCTGGAGATCTGTTCGGGTGTCGATCGGCGACGCTCGTCGACGATGTGTCCGTCGGCGAGAAACACGATGCGATCGGCGTACCCGGCCGCGACGGGGTCGTGGGTGACCATGACGATCGACTGTCCGTACTCGCGCACGGCTGCGGCAAGCAGCGACAGCACTTCGCGCCCGGTGCGGGAATCGAGATTCCCGGTGGGCTCATCGGCGAAGATCAGGTGTGGACGCGACCCGAGTGCCCGAGCGATCGCGACGCGTTGCTGTTGGCCGCCGGACAATTGATGTGGCCGATGACCCGTCCGTGCACCGAGACCGAGCGTCGAGATCAGATGCTCGACCCAGGCCGCTTCCGCATCGCTGGGCGCGCGGCCGTCGAGCTCGAACGGCAACATGATGTTCGCCCGGACATTCAGCGTCGGAACGAGATTGAACGACTGGAAGATGAACCCGATCTGCCGACGCCGCAGTTCGGTGAGGGCGTCGTCGCCGAGATCGGTGATGTCGGTGTCGGCGAGCGCGACGCGGCCCGACGAGACCGAATCCAAGCCGGCCATGACATGCATCAGCGTCGACTTGCCGGAGCCCGACGGCCCCATGATCGCGGTGAATTCGCCGCGATGGATGTCGAGGGACACGCCGTCGAGAGCGTGGACGGTGTTCGTCGTGTCCCCGTAGCTTTTGCGAACCTGGTGTACCCGAGCGACGGGCGGATGTGTTGTGGTCATGCCTGAAACGCTAGAAGCGCGCGGCCGCAGAAGAATCAGGCTGCAGGCCAGTCGTCGTACATCTCGGGGATGATGTGTGGGTACGGGTGCGTCAGTGCACCAACCCGTGCTCGAACGCGTACACCACCAATTGCACTCGGTCACGCACGTCGAGTTTGGTGAAGATTCGGCTGATGTGGGTCTTGACCGTCGCCTCGCTGAGGTACTCGCTCGTCGCGATCTCGGAGTTGCTCATGCCTTTCGCCGCGAGCCGGAAGATCTCCTGTTCGCGGGCGGTCAAGCGAGTGAACGGCTCAGGAACGACCGGGTCGGCAGGTGTCTCGGTGAAGTGGTTCAGCAGAGCCGTCGTCGCCGACGCGGCGATCACCGAATTTCCTGCATGCACCGTGCGGATGGCGGCCAGCAGGAACTCCGGGTCCGCGTCCTTGAGCACGAATCCGCTCGCGCCCGCCTTGATGGCACGCGCTGCGCTCTCGTCGAGGTCGAAGGTCGTCAGCACCACGATCTTCGGAGGAGTCGTCGACGCGGCGACGATCTCCTCGGTGGCCGCGATACCGTCCAGCACGGGCATGCGGATATCCATCAGCACGACGTCGGGGGATACCGTCGTCGCCAAGTCGACTCCCTCACGGCCGTTTCCGGCCTCGCCGACGAACTCGAGATCGGGTTGCGACGACACGAGCATCCTGATGCCTGCTCGAAACAGTTGCTGGTCGTCGACGAGCGCGACGCGGATCCGTGTCATCGGGCTACCGGGATTCGTGCCACGAGTGTCCATACTCCTTCGTCGAGACCGGTCGTCAACGTACCCCCGGACAGTGCTGCCCGCTCACGCATTCCTACCAGGCCGTGTCCGGCCGAACCGTCTGTGCTGCGCACGCGGTTGCGCACGGTCATGGTCGTCCCTGCGTCGTCGGACGTCAGGTGTACCGAGACCGGGTGCGACGAATCCCCGTGGCGGAGAGCATTGGTCAACGCCTCCTGCGCGATGCGATACAGCGTGAGCTGTCCACTCGCACCGAGCGCTTCGACGTCGTCTGCGCCGGTGAGGTCGATCCGCAGCCCCGCCGTGCGCATGCGATCCACGAGTGTGCCGAGGTCTTGCGACTCGGTAGCGGGGACGTCGTCGGCGCTGCGGCGGAGTTGGGCGAGCACTCCGCGGACGTCGCGCAACGCGTCGCGCGCGGTGGCCCCGATGGTGCCGAGGGCCCTGTCGACCGACTCGGGATCCGAGGCGCGTGCGTAGCGGGCGCCGTCGGCCTGTGCGATGACGACGGCGAGGGAATGCGCGACGATGTCGTGCATGTCGCGGGCGATGCGGTTGCGCTCGTGCTCGACGGCCATGTCCTGCAACGCCTGTGCCTGTTCCATCTCGGCCAGGGCCCGTTGATGTTTCTCTTCGATCGTGGTGCGATTTGCCAGCGCGATGCGGCCGAGCGACCACGACAGCCCGAGTACCGCCCACGATCCGACGAGCACGATGACGAGCTGGCGGACGTACTCGCCCGCGGTGCGCGTGCCCTCGTACAGGAAGTCCGCGTCGCCGCCGACGAACGTGAGGAACAAGGCGGCGACGACACCGCCCACCACCACCGACGCCAGGCCGAGCTGACGGATACGAGTGGATCCGTACGCGGCCGTCGCGAAGAGCACGAACAGGATGGCGATGTTGGCTGCCTGGGTGCCGAGGCCCGCGGCCATCTGACCGATCGCGCAGATCCACGACAGACCGAGCGCCGACGCCGGGGACAGCCTCCGCAACGCAAGTGCCACACCGTATCCGACGAGGACGACGATGGCGGCGACACCGTTGTGTGCGATCGCCGCGCTGGACAGAAGCACCATGAAGACGACGGCGAAACCGACGTCGAGGGCGATCTGAAAGCGCGTGAGCGACCTGAACACCCGATCCACCCTAGTGCGGCTGCGCCACCCGCGCGTGCATAGTCGGACTCCAGAGCTTGTTGCTTAATCGGTGTGCGGGCGGGCGGCTGGTGGCTGGTGTTTTCTGGTGGCCGGTGGCCGGTGGCTGGTGGTGGATGTTGTCGGCCACCGGCCCCTGCCGTGTCAGGCGGCCAGTGCGCCTCGGGTGATTGGCTGGCTGGTGAACAGTCGGAGCAGGTTGGTTGTCGCGGCGGCGAGTTTGAGTTCGGCGTTCACAGCCGCTAAACCGCGGCGCGCGAATCGACGCAACCCGCGGCGGTCTTTGAGGTGAGCGTTGACCGGCTCGACCAGCGCACCCCGGCGTAAGTAGCGGCGTGCACCGTCGTCGGTGGCTAATGTCGTGCGCATCG